>CAJJPW010000018.1 GCA_905193725.1 uncultured Eubacteriales bacterium | reverse complement strand
TTATCGGTTCTTTCCCTCGCTGACGCTCTCTCCTTTCGTGTCAGATGCTCTTTTTTTCTTTTGTGAGAGCCCAATTCAATTTCCAAAGGCGAGTATAATGGCGAGGGATCTATTATTGCTCTCCTATTGCCGTCGAAGCTACTAATTTCAATATCATTTTCTCCTTCTTTCCTCTATTATTTCCAAATTTTTTCAGTAGTTTCCATAATCACCAACGCAAAAAGCCACTTTATAGCAGAAAGTGGCTTACCTTGCATGGAATAATTAACATACTTACTACTTTTTGAGCTCCCGATAGATATCCTTTACGCTATCTAAAATATAATCGGGATGAATATCAGATTGCAATATATCCTCCATATCGATTTCTCCAGACAGCACCGCAATCGAACAGATTCCCCCATTGACGGCTGTGGCGATATCCGTATACAACCTGTCTCCCACCATTGCCGTTTTATCGTTAGGCGTTTTCGCCACGTCTAAAATAAATTCCACTGTTTCGGCAAAAGGCTTACCCACATACTTTACTTGTCTTCCAGTAGCATGTTCCAGCATAGTACAAATAGATCCACAATCCGGCATATACTTTCCGCCCTCCAGAGGGCATACTTTATCGATATTTGTGGCCAAAAAGGGTTTACCCGCCTCGATTAATTGGCAGGCAAAATCCGCCCGTTCATAGTCAAATTCCGTATCAAACCCCACAACTAGCGCGTCCACAGAAAAGTCCCCTACTTCTCCTAAGCGGACTTGCTGCTGCATAAACTGCCGTTTCAGTTCCTTGGTCCCGCTTAAATAGACTTTAGGATGTGCACCAAACTGCTGTTTTAAATAGTGGATCATCACATCTCCCGATGTTACAATATGCTCTAATCCCACATGCTGAAAGCCCAGATTTTTGAGTTTTCCCACATAATCCAGAGGAGATTTGGACGAGTTATTGGTAAAGAAGAAAAATTTTGTGCCTCTTTTTTCCAATGTATTTATGAGCTCCAAAGCTCCATCGATAATGGTATTACCCAAATTGATCGTGCCGTCCATATCGAACACAAAGCATTCTAAATCCTTTAAATCCACTGCTGCCTGGTTCACTTTTCCCTTTTGTGCTTTCATATTTCTCCTCCCTGTCGTGATGCCTATCTATGGGCGGTTTACAAATACATCTTCATAAATCCTTCTCAGATTTTTTTCATCGTAATCGATTTCGTCTAAAATGGTATATCTCCCAGGCCGAGTGCTGCTGGCGTTCCTCATCACATCCAGATAGTCGCTATAGCTGAGCCCCAACTCTTCAAAGGTAGTGGGCAGGCCAAAGGTCTTTAGGTACTTGATCTGCACGTCGATGCTATCCCCATACAAATAGGAGATGATTAGAGATGCCAACCCTACCTGAATGCCATGCAACGTGCTCTTGTCCTTTTTGTCTCGGTCAATGGCATGGCTAATCAAATGCTCCCCTCCGCTGCATGGTCGTGAGGAACCTGCCATGTTCATGGCTAGACCGCTGAGCACAATGGATTCCGCCAGTTGAATGAGAAAGTTATCGTCTTCCATGTCTTTGTTTTCATAATCTAAAACTGCTCGAAATGCTGTGTTGGAGATGAGATAGGCAAAGTCATCTACCTTTTCTTTTCCTCGCTCCTCCGCCAATCTCCAATCTTTGAGTGCCGTCATGTTGGAGAGCATATCTCCTAGGCCGGCTTTAATCAGCTGTTTGGGTGCTTTTTTTATGAATTCTAAATCTACAAAGATATAATCCGGTATTTTACATGGAAGGCTCTTTACCGCAGCTTTATCACATTTTAATACCGCAATTGGAGATGCCACCCCATCATTGCTAATAGCGGTAGGAATAGAAATAAACTTTACCTTGCTCATATATGCGGCATATTTAGCCACATCTAAGACCTTGCCTCCGCCCATGGCCACAACAGCTGTCAATTCCCTGTTTACTATATAATAAGACATGAGAAAGGATTCCCGCAGAGACCCTTTATACACATGATTCTTTTTTACACCTGCTGTGATGCCCAGTAACATCTCCATTACTCGATCTCCATACAGCTTATCGATCATCTCATCTAAAATGAACAGTACTTTATCGTCCCTATTAAGTGCCCCTGAGCTGTACAAAAGATCATCTAATATGTGGTTGCCGATTTTCATCATGGTAGGCAGTGTAAAAGTGTGCATCTGGTCCCCTCCTCTATACAGTTTCAATATTATATCATATTCTCACGGTTTTCTCCATATGAAAGCCCAATTTTTCCATCACACCCTGAAGGTAACTCTATTGCAATTTTTTTATATTTCCTTTATACTGGTAAAGGTAGAAAAAAGGGAGTAGTTTGCATTGTTTCACAATGTAACATGCGGCGTCAGCACGGTTTTTACCCGCTTCATGTTTGAAAAAGCGAGACTTTATTCTGAAAATACCATTAGTGTAAAGTCTTTCGAGGAGGTTACAATGGAAGCACTATTTGGAAATGCTCTAGGCATCAGCTGGCAACATGTGGTCATGTGGGCAATCGGCGGGATTCTCATCTTCCTGGCGATTAAAAAGGACATGGAGCCGGCTTTGTTATTACCCATGGGCTTTGGCGCGATACTCGTCAATCTTCCCATGTCCGGCGCAGTGACACAGGGTGCAGAAGAGGGAATACTGGATATCCTGTTTAACTCCGGTGTGGCAAATGAACTATTCCCACTGTTATTATTCATCGGGATCGGCGCTATGATTGACTTCGGCCCATTGCTGTCTAATCCGAAAATGCTGTTATTTGGAGCAGCCGCCCAATTTGGCATCTTCTTCACCATCAGCTTGGCATCTCTCTTGGGTTTCTCCATTACTGATGCGGCTAGTATTGGCATCATCGGCGCTGCCGACGGCCCTACATCCATCTTCGTGGCCAACTACTTTGATACGAAGTACATAGGCGCCATCATTGTAGCGGCGTACTCGTATATGGCACTAGTCCCTATTGTCCAACCGCCGGTTATTCGCGCTGTCACCACCAAAAAAGAGCGCAAAATTAGAATGCCATATAACCAAAAGAACATCACTAAACCAGTACGTATCCTCTTCCCCATCATTGTTACGATGATCGCAGGAATTGTCGCTCCCAAATCCGTGGCGCTGGTTGGTTTCCTCATGTTTGGCAATCTGCTCCGGGAGTGCGGCGTTCTGAACTCCTTGTCAGAAACTGCTCAAAAGGTCCTAGCCAATTTAATCACCTTACTGCTGGGCATTACCGTTGCTGCTAAAATGCGTTGGGATTACTTCCTCACCCCAGAGACTCTGATGATTTTAGGCCTTGGCTTAGTGGCATTTATCTTTGATACTGTGGGCGGTGTGCTATTCGCTAAGCTCCTCAATCTCTTCTCCAAGAAAAAGATCAACCCCATGGTGGGCGCAGCGGGTATTTCTGCATTCCCCATGTCGGCGCGTGTCATCAATAAGATGGGGCTTAAAGAAGATCCTCATAACTTCTTGCTCATGCACGCTGCTGGCGCTAATGTCTCTGGACAGATTGCCTCAGTTATTGCAGGCGGCTTGATCCTCACATTAGTAGGTTAAAGGAGGTCAATTATGAATCCAACATTTTTAAAATCTCTGGAAATTATGCTGTATGGTATGGTGGGTATCTTCATTGTCATCGGCGTCATCTATTTATGCGTGTTCTTATTGGGAAAGATATTCTCAGGTAAGAGGAAGCTTAAGAAGAACGCCCCTCCTGCTACTAAGGCATAACTATTTGCCTATAAAGTAGACCATAGCAAAGCAGGGCTAAATAAGGGTATTAGTAAAGCTCCATGACAAGATGCCATGGAGCTTTTTAATCGGTTGGATCTCCACCCTCAATCATCCATTTGAGATAGCACGGCTCATCCCTATTCAGCTATGATCTCTTATACTTTCTCTTCCAGGTAAAAACGATATTTGGTACTGTGCTTCCAAGGATGGTCCTTGTCAATCACACAGGAGGGAAAACTTCTGTGGTGTATGGAATCTGGGAACAGCTGCGTCTCCAGGCAAAATCCGCCATAGGTAGGATATACTATCCCTTCTTTTCCCAATTCATGGTTGAGATAATTTCCCACATAGAGCTGGACCCCAGGACAAGTTGTCTCCATCTCCATCACTAAGTTGCTCTTCTCTCCCTTCGCTTTTGCCATATAGGCTCCCTTTTCATTGAGCACAAAGTTGTGGTCGTATCCTCTAGTATGTTCTAGTTGGGGGTGAGGGGTCCACATATCTCTGCCGATGGGCTTGGGCTGTCTAAAGTCAAAGGGGGTATTTCCCACGGACAAAATTTCTCCTGTGGGAATCCCTTCCTCATCAATCGCAGTAATGGCATCTGCATCGATTTCCAATATGTGGTTTAAAATCGTCCCACTGCTCTGTCCGTTTAAATTGAAATACGAATGATTGGTCATATTGCAGATCGTCTCTTGATCTGTCGTGACCAAATAGTCGATAGAAAGGCAGTTCTCATCGTCTAACGCATAAGTTACCGTAGCCGTTACATTGCCCGGATATCCTCCCTCACCGTCTGGACTCATTAACGTCAGCTTTAAAACGCCATCTGAAAGTATTTCATAGTCCCATAGTTTATGACCAAATCCTTGGCTTCCTCCGTGGAGGTGGTTTTGTCCTTCATTTTTCTCTAGGATATAGGTTTTGCCATCCAGGGAAAACTCGCCCCCTTGAATGCGGTTGGCATATCGGCCCACCAGCACACCAAAATTCGTATCTCTGGTCTCATATCCTTGGACGTCATCATACCCTAGTACCACATCCAACGGCTCTCCTTGCCAGTCAGGCACTTTGATGAAAACCACTGCTCCTCCAAAGTTGGTAATCCCCACCTGCATGTGATTGCGATTTTCCAAAACAAACAGCTGCGCCATTTGGCCACTATGTAGCTTTCCAAAGCTCCGTGTTTGCATCATATGCTCTCCTCAACCCTTTAAGTTTTTAGACTCTACATCCATTCTCTCCGTATATATAAAAGAGCCAACTATCCATGTCAGCTCTTTTCCATACTTCTATTATTTTTACTCTGCCAACTGTTTCAGTAGCCGATGGAGCCCAGGCAGTTGTGTCTCAAAGACTACTGGGCGGAAATTTCGATCTACACAGGCATGCACCGAGTGCCCCTTTGCAATGCGAACACCATCCTTCTTGCGTATGATATCGTATTCGAACACAACCTTTAGCGGGGTGATCTCCTTCACACTCATGGAAATCCTCAGTTCTTGCCCCAAGTAAGCCGGCGCTAAAAACTTGCAGGAGTTTTCAATGGTCACCAGCATATGCCCCTGTTGCTCCATCTGCGCGTATTCAAAGCCATGCTTGCGCAAAAATTCGTACTGGATCATGTCATACCAGTCGTAGATGCTGGAGTGACTTACAAATCCCAGTCCGCCCGTCTCCGAATACCTCACCACAATGTCCATCGAGATAGCGTTCACGCACTTATCCTCCTAGAACCAATGTGCCATCATTTCTTCGTGCATATTGTAGAGCTTTTCTTCGAATTTCATCTTGGTGGCCAGCGCCTCGTCAATGTCGTAGTCTACAATCTTGTTGTTCTTGATGCCCACAACTCTGCCTGTAATGCCCTCAGTGAGCAGCTCTACAGCCCTGTTGCCTAGTTTAGTGGAGAGAAGAATGTCAAATGCAGAGGCATTACCGCCACGCTGTACGTGTCCCAGTACAATCGCCTTTACATCCAAATTCGTCTTCGCTTTGATGTAATTAGCAAGTGCCTCGCCCTTGCCTGCGCCCTCTGCAATGACAATGATGCTGGTCATCTTGCCCTTGATCCGGCTGGTAATCAGTTTTTCGCAGATCTCGTCTACGTCGAATTCCAGCTCTGGCAGTAAAATAAACTCTGCATCGCTGGCAATACCAGAGTACAGTGCAATATCGCCGCACTTATTTCCCATAACTTCTACCACGCCAATTCTCTCGTGAGAGATCATCGTATCGCGAATTCTGGAAATCTCATTGATAACGCAGTTTACCGCTGTGTCAAAACCAATGGTATAATCCGTATAAGCCAAGTCGTTATCAATTGTCCCCGGAAGCCCAATGGCAGCTATCCCCATATGAGAGAGAATCTTGGCTCCCATAAAGCTACCGTCGCCACCGATTACTACTAAGCCCTCAATGCCAAATGCATTGAGCACTTTCACGGCCTTTTCCTGTCCCTCTTTGGTGCGCATTTCTGCACAGCGCGCTGTCTTGAGGATGGTGCCTCCTTTGGCAATAATGCCATCCAAATCTTCATTGCGCAGTTCAGAAATTCTACCCTCCAAAAGGCCTGCATAACCCTTGTGAATTCCCATAACAGTCATGCCACGGTATTTTGCAGCTGCTGCTACCGCTTTAATGGCCGCATTCATTCCCGGTGTATCTCCACCGCTTGTTAAAATACCAATCCTTTTCATCATCTAACTCCTCAAACTTTATTTAATAATCTGTTTTAAATTTAAAGACCTTTTTCCACAATAATTTCCCGTGCGGCATCTGCTTCTGAACCCAAAACCAAAATTTCAAAATAGTTTTTGTGTTCATCCACCTTCTTATAAATAGGCTTTTGCTTTACTAAAATACCCTCTGCACTCAGTGCGGCCGTGATATTGTCCGCCGCTTGTTTACTCTTAGCCATGCTGACAACTACCCACATAAAAAAGCCTCCTTAACTATTTTGAGCCGGTGGCCCTCATTCTCCAGATTCCACCTCGCCAAACTTTGTAAAGATCTTTGCCTTGCCGCGAATTTTCATTGCCGAGGTGTTGTGCGTAAATTGGGCGATAAATACCTCTCCTTTATCCAGTTTTTCCGTATGATGTAGTTTCGTATCCTGCCCACGCGTAATGCCAATAAAGTTTACACCATCCTCCAAAGCCTTTACCACTACAAAATCGTTCTTAATATCTTCTTGGTCGTTCAATCATTTGCCTCCTGTGCCCACATTCAAGTTCAGGAAAAAAAACAATGTAAACTAAAAATTTACATTTCTATAAATTATTCTAGCATATTTCCAAAAGTCTATCAATAAAAATATCTCTTGGGGCCTATTTTCTACTGTATTTTCACATTCTCCTCTCCCAGATACTGACGCAATTGCTCGATCATTTTTTTGGTATAAGTAACCCCCAGCTTTCCCTGCATCAAAAATTTCTGGTTAGACTGCTCTAAAAACACCTTAATAACGCTATTACCTTTATAATGCCCTAAAATCTCTTTCACATAACCAAAGTGGATATTCTCCCGGTTGGGCACCTTTAAAAACAGCGTCTTGCCGGCGTATTCCGGCTCTGTGGGCAGATACGGTACTACTTTGCTGATGATGAGTTCGCATCCGCCGCCCTCTTCCACGGCAACTCTGCCGCTCACTCTTACGATTTGGTCTTGCCTTATCACCTCTTCGTATTCCCGATACACCGTAGGAAACACCAGGCCATTCATGCTGCCGTAGAGGTCTTCCAATACCACCCGGGCCATTACCTGTTTTGCCTTGGTGGTGCGCACATTGACAGATGTCAAAATACAAATGAGATCCACCGTCATCCCATCTACCACATCCACATTTTGGGTATCCTGAGCCTTACGGAGGATGGAGCTGACGTTGTCCTTTTGGGCGGCAATCTCTCTCTCCATGCTTTTGAGCGGGTGCCCTGAGATGTATACCCCCGTCATCTCCTTTTCATAGGCTAGCTTCACCCGTTGGGAGTACTCCTCAATAGGTGGATAGGAGATTTTGCTGCCTAGAGAAATGTCGTCGGATAGGTCAAATAAGCTCATCTGGCCAGACATCTCCCGCTTTTTAGCCGCAGTAGACTGCTTCATGATCTCTTCATACACTTCCATGAGCTGTGCTCTGTTGGGGTGTAAGCTGTCAAAGCATCCACTCAATATGAGGCTCTCCACTCGCTTCTTATTGAGCAAGTCGATATTGCGGTTGATAAAGTCCTCTAAGCTCTCATAAGGGCCATTCTCCCTCTCTACAATTACGCCTCCTACTGCATCTCCCACATTGCGAATGGCGGATAGGCCAAACCGCACCTGCTCTCCCTCTACGTCAAACCGCATGGAGGAGCGGTTGATATCCGGCGGTAAGATCTCTATATTTTCCTTGCGCAAGTAGTTCATGTATTCCGGCAGCTTATCCGAGTTATGGATAAAACTGTTGAGCAGCGCCGTCATAAACTCCACCTTGTAGTAGCACTTTAGGTATGCCGTCTGGTAGGAAATCACCGCATAGGCACAGGCATGGGATTTGTTAAAGGCATACTGGGCAAAGTCCATCATTTGATCGAAGATTTTAGTTGCCACTTCTTTGGAGACCCCTCTGCGCAGCGCCCCTTCTACTGTGACAACGCCGTTTTCCTCCTGTCCATAGAGGAAGATTTGCCGCTCCTTTTCCATCACATCTGCTTTTTTCTTGGACATGGCACGGCGCACCAAGTCACTTCTGCCCAGAGAATAGCCCGCCATATCCCGCACTATCTCCATCACTTGTTCCTGGTAGACCATGCAACCATAGGTATCCTTGAGAATTTTCTCCAGCATGGGGTGGTCGTAGTGCACTTTAGATGGGTTGTCCTTTCCCCTAATGTAGTCTGGAATTTTGGACATAGGGCCCGGTCGAAACAGGGAAATCCCCACCATGATGTCCCCTAAAGACTCTGGTTTGAGCTCCCGCATGAGGTTTTTCATGCCATCGCTTTCCAATTGGAACATGCCGTCCGTCTCCCCACTGGAGATCAGCTGATAGACTTTTGGGTCCTGCATGTCGATATTCTCCATATCTAAAGTGATCCCCCGATTTTTTTTGACGATATCCACCGCATCCCGAATCACTGTAAGCGTTCTAAGGCCTAAAAAGTCCATCTTCAGCAGACCCAACTCTTCCAAGGTAGTCATGGGAAATTGGGTTACGATGCTCTCATCCTTCGGGTTTTTATAGAGGGGAACGTACTCCACAACCGGTCTATCGGAAATCACCACGCCTGCCGCATGAGTTGAAGCATGGCGGGGCATTCCCTCCAATTTCATAGCTGTATCCAAAAGTTCCTTGATCTGGGGGTCGTTTTCGTACTGCGTTCGCAACTTTGCATTTTGATCCAGCGCTTTTGCAATGGTCATCTTCAGCTCGAAAGGCACCATCTTGGCGATGGTATCCGCTGTCAATACGCTGATGCCCATGGCCCTCGCCACATCTCGAATTACCTGCCGCGCACCCAGCGTTCCAAAGGTGATGATCTGGGCTACATTGTCTTCCCCATACTTTTCCACCACGTAGTCGATGACCTCGCCCCTTCTCTCGTAGCAGAAATCGATGTCAATATCCGGCATGGAGATTCTCTCCGGGTTTAAAAAGCGCTCGAACAGTAGGTTGTATTCCAATGGATCGATGCCGGTGATATCTAGGGCATAGGCCACTAAGCTTCCTGCTGCACTTCCTCTTCCGGGCCCTACCACTATGCCGTGCTCTTTAGCGTATCTCACAAAGTCCGAGACGATCAAAAAGTAGTCCACAAACCCCATATTAACGATGGTACTCAACTCATACTCCATCCGCTCCTGGATTTCTTTTGTTACCTCGGGGTACTTTCTCTCCACCCCTTGTCTGGTGAGTTCTCTCAGATACGCCTCATTATCCGCCTGTCCCTCTTTGGTGAATTTGGGCAACAACGTTCTGCCAAACTCTATATTTACGTTGCACTTTTGCGCAATTTGGTTGGTATTTTCCAGTGCCTCTTTTACATAGGAGAACTTCTCATTCATCTCCTCTTCGCTTTTTAGATAAAACTCCTGGGTTTCAAAGGTCAGCCGCTTGTCGTCCGCCAGCTTTTTATTCATCTGGATGCACATGAGCACCTCGTGGGCCATGGCGTCTTCTTTGTTCACATAATGCACGTCATTGGTGGCCACCACAGGGATGTCCAGTTCTTTAGCCAGCGCGATCAGCTTGGGCGTCACCTGCTTCTGTTCCATCAGATTGTGGTCTTGCAGCTCGATATAGTAGTCCTCCCCAAATGCCGCTTTGAGCGTCTTAGCAAGCTTCCTTGCCTTTTCCTCCTGCCCTTCTAGTAGATATCTTGGCAGATCCCCCGCTAGGCAGGCAGATAGACAAATGAGCCCTTCTCCATAGGCCAACAGCGTTTTATAGTCAATGCGTGGCTTATAGTAATATCCTTTGAGATAACCTAGAGATACCAGCTTCATCAAGTTCTGATATCCACAGTTGTTTTTGGCCAGCAATATCAGATGGGAGTACTCTCTGCTCTCATTGGTCTTTTCCTCCATACCGCCTTGTGCCATATACACCTCACAGCCTAATATGGGTTTGATCCCCCTCTTCTGCGCCTGTTTATAAAAGTCTATCACACCAAACATGTTTCCATGGTCTGTAATGGCCAGCGCATCCATGCCCAGCTCCTGCGCCCTATCCAGCAAAGTAGAAATCCTCGCCGCTCCATCCAGCAAGCTGTATTCGGTATGCACATGCAAGTGTGTAAATCCCATGTTTTTTCTCCTCTCCGTCCTGTCCTTTCTCATGACAAAACATCTTTTTTTTATTATACCATCCCCAGCTGAATTTTGGATATCTTTCTTTGGAATTTGTTTTGCAATCCCATGAAAAAGACGGTATAATAAAGGGACAAGTACCTTAAGGTATTTTTTGAAAAATCAGTTCCAAAGATGGGAGTATTTTAACAAATGGGTATGCCTTATCAGCTCATTGCAATTGACATTGACGATACATTACTGCACAGTGATCTAACCCTTTCGGATCATACCGTTGCCACCATTCAAAAGGCGGCAAAAATGGGCAAGTTTATCGTGCTAGCTTCTGGTAGAGCTTATAGCGGTATCAAGCCCTTTTACGACATCTTTGGCATTCAGAGCCCTGCCATTACCTTTGGGGGCAATCAAATTATGGATAAAGACGGTAACGCCATTGTAACCCATACAGTGAGCACGCCCGACTGCAAAAAAATACTAGAACTCGCACAGGAATACGGCATACACGCCCATGTGTATCACGACGGGCTCATTTGGTATCCCAAATATAACAAATACGCCCAGTTCTATGCCGACCACTATGGTTGCTCTGGGGAAGAAAGGGCAGACCTTCTCTCCAGGGAGGATTTAGCATCCCCTAAAGTGCTCATGATGGAGGATGACACCAATAAGATATTAGAGATTCAACAGCGAGCACAAAAACTCTTTCCCCATTTAAATGTGATGCGATCCAAGCCCACCCTTTTAGAGTTTACCGATAAATCGTATACCAAAGGGCGTGCATTGCAAGAGTTATGCGATTCCCTAGGGCTTAGTATCGGGCAGACCATTGCCATTGGAGATAGCCAGATTGACGCCAGCATGATCCGTGCCGCCGGCCTTGGAGTGGCTGTTGGCAACGCCATTGATGAAGTGAAGGATATAGCCGATTTTGTCGCACCTTCTAACGATCAAGATGGCGTAGCATTTACCATAGAAAAATTCATGATTGAGGGAGGTTCTTCTCAATGAAACGCAGTCTTAAAATACAAAAACTAATCGACGATTTGGGATTGACAGCGCTATACGAGTGTCAAAAAAAGGAGATTTCCATTGATACCAGCGAACTCAACCGCCCCGGGCTCCAGATGTGCGGGTTCTTTGAGTATTTTGCCGTGAATCGGGTGCAACTGTTCGGCATGGCTGAGATGACATATTTGCAAAATATGGATCCTATTTTGAGAAAACAGCGCCTGGAGATGTACTTTCAAAAGCCCATTCCCGCAGTGTTAATCGCCCGCAACCTCATGCCTCCCGAGGACTTTTTGGAGTGCGCCAAAAAGTACGACGTGCCTGTGCTCATGAGTGGCATCACCACCACTAAGCTGAGCCATATGACCACGCTATACTTAGACCGGGAGTTAGCTCCCTGCATTGCTCGCCATGGTGGACTGATGGACGTATACGGTGTGGGAATTTTCATCACTGGTGAATCCGGTGTGGGCAAAAGCGAAACTGCCCTGGAGTTAGTCAAGCGTGGGCACCGTCTGGTGGCAGATGATGTGGTGGAAATTCACAAAGTCTCTGACAACAAGCTCATCGGCAAATCTCCAGATATCATCCGCCATATGATGGAAATTCGGGGAATTGGCATCATCGACGTGTCCGTTCTCTATGGAACAGGTTCCGTCATGTCTCAAAAGACCATCACACTATCCATGCATTTGGAGCTGGGTGATGTTACAGGCATAGACCGTACTGGTCGAAAGGACGATTATATCACTTTGCTAGGCATTAAGATCCCTAAAATCACCATTCCCGTCCGTCCGGGCAGAAACGTAGCTATCATTATGGAAGTAGCGGCCATGAACTACCGACTCAAGACCATGGGGGCACCTCCTGCCAGCATGTTGGACGAAAAGCTGCTCAACCTGCTAGGGTGATCATTTAAAACAGCATGTTTCTACCCAATCTGTAGGCGTTTCCAAAAACGAGCCTGCTATGATCCGGGGCTTTAGGCCAATCATAGCAGGCTCACTTTTTTCACTTACTTTTCTTGTTTTTCTTGCCACGCAGCATCTTTTGTCTGGACAGCCCACTGTTTTTTTATGCTGGTCTCCTCTGACCTGAGTTCTTCCCCATCCTCAGGTGCCTTGGGTGGGTGTATTGCATACAGCTCACCATAAGATTCTGACTCTGCCTCGTTTTCCACAGCAGAGGGCACTAGGCCGGTACAGTCCATATCAGATGCCACTTTTTCCAAATTGTAAAATGGATCTTCTTCGTAGTGAAATCCGTCAGTGTCATTTTGGCTTTGATGGTTTTTTTTTCTATAATCGCTCATGTTTTCCACTCCTTCATGCTCACCAGTGTTTTTTTGTTAGTATGGCTTTTACCCACCATTTTATGCGAACGTCCTTCCTCACTTCCCAAGCAACGGCCTCTTTTATTTGACGCATACTGCATTCCATTTGCCCATATACTGTTTACAGGAGGCCTATGCCTTTTTTCTATTTCACAGGGAAGGGATAACATTATGAAAAAGAAATGGTCCATTATTTTATTCTGCGTTCTCCTCGCCATAATCATCACACTTTCCCCCTCCATGCTCCGACAGGGAATCAGTCAAGATCTATTCTCGCTAGAGCAGCAGGAAAAAGAGCAGCAATATCGGGGGATTTTAACTATGTGGCATGTTGTGACCTTTAAAACAGGTGGGGAAAGCGGCTCGTCCTTTCTCAATGCTGCCATTTCCAAATTTGAAAACCAGCATGCCTATGTGTTTATCGAGCTAGAGAGCATTACTGCTTCGGAGGCCGCAACACGCATTCAAAAGGGAGAATTTCCAGACATCATCTCCTATCCTCTGGGTTATTTCCCAGATGAAAAACTGTTCGACCCCATATCTGTGGATACTTCTACTCTCATGCCCTGCTATGCCTCCTGTGGGAATGCCCATGGAGAAACCTTTGCCCTGCCTTATATGTCGTCCTTTTACACTCTAGTGTGCAATGAAAACATCTTCTTGTCCAATTCGGTGGATACGCCTCAGAACATCGGAATTTCTCAAAATCATTTTGTCTACAATTTAAAAAATCTTCAGCCGCTCCCAGAGGAGGATCAAACCGAAAATCCCTACTATGCCCTTACCGTGGAGGGTACACAGCAGGCCATGGGCGCCATCTCACTCATCTTCCCCTATTTTATCTCGGATGATACCAGCTTATTCGTCTCTCAGGAGGATTACGATTATCAGTTAAGCGATCTCCCACCGCTCACTACGATGGTAGCCGACGGCACCTTTGCCAAGGGAAACTGTGCTATGAGCATCATGCCCTATGGGCAGTACAAACAAATTCTGGATTCAGAAAATAGCGCTGCAGCTTCTCCCATCGCCTGTATTATCACTCCTTACAGCGATTTGGTGCAAATGGTCTCCATCGCCAAGACAGAGGATGCAAAAAAGCGGGAAATGTTAAACGAGTGGATAAGCTACTTGATCAGCCCCACTGTACAGCAAACGTTAGAAAAAAACAACATGCTTCCTGTCATTTCACTAGAGGAAATCTATGCCAACGATGCCATGATCTTTGAGCAGTATACTCTCACTAGTATGTATGGAATGGTCCCCAACAGCTTTCGCTATTATCACTTTCTCGCACAGCACGTTCAGACATTACAGCAGGTGTTTGATGGGAATTTATCCAAGGAAGCTCTTATGGAACAGTTGAGTTAACCAGGAAGATTTTATACTGCACCTGTTGTATAAAATTCTCTTTTCATGTAAACTAAAGATAGTTCGTTGGTCCTTTATTCTTACATGCTCGGCAGTGATTGCTGGAGTATTTGAGAACACTGGTCATAAAAACAACCACTATGAGGTAATTTATGAATTTGATGAATATATATGAAAAGCTCTTGGAGGCTATTCCACCTAATCAACTGGCCTTAGACGAGCCTATGTCTCATCACACCACCTTTAAAATCGGAGGGCCCTGTGATTTGCTCATTCAGCCCGCTACTGTTGATCAGTTGATCCACGCTCTGAAACTGCTCAAAGAGTGCCACATACCCCATTTTGTCATGGGCAACGGCTCCAATTTACTGGTGCGAGATGGTGGTATTCGCGGCGCTGTACTCAAGCTGGACAGTTACTTTAACCATATAACAGTAGATGGTAAGTACATCATCGCACAAAGCGGCGCCAAGCTCTCTAAACTGGTAGCCACTGCACACCAATCTCATCTCATTGGCCTAGAATTTGCAGCCGGTATTCCAGGCAATCTAGGCGGTGGCATCTACATGAATGCAGGAGCCTACGGTGGTGAATTGGCACAAGTGGTGCGTCAAGTTACCCTACTGGATGAAAATCTCCAGCAGATTCATCTTGCTGCACAGGAGATGGCGTTTGGCTATCGCACCAGCTTGCTTCACCAAAAGCCATATATTGTGCTGTCCGCCCAATTGTCCTTGCAATCGGCAAATGATGCGCAGTTTGCTCAGGCACAGGCATATGCCAAGGAGCTCAACAATCGACGCCTAGAAAAGCAGCCTCTCCAGTATCCCAGTGCCGGTAGTACCTTTAAGCGTCCCGCTGGTCATTATGCGGGTGCCCTCATCGAGCAGTCCGGCCTCAAAGGATATGCGATTGGAGATGCTCAGGTGTCCGAAAAGCACGCTGGCTTTATTATCAACCGGGGAAATGCTACAGCCAAAGAAGTGCTGGCACTGATCTCCCATGTCATTCATACGGTGAAACAAAAGCAGGGAGTTGAACTGTGTCCCGAAGTTAAAATCATAGGAGAAGACTAAATGCCAAAACTCATTGCCGATTACCACACGCATACAGTATTTAGCCATGGTACCGGTACCGTAGAAGACAACATTCGCGCCGCCCTCGACGCTGGACTTAAGACCATTGCCATTACAGACCATGGTCCTTATCACATGGCATATGGCATACGAAAACAGAGAGAGTATCTAGAGGAGATTGCCCGCTGTAAAGAGAAATACCGCTCTCAGATACAGGTTCTATCTGGAATCGAGATCAATCTCATCCACATGGAGGGCAAACTGGAGCTTTCGCCCCGAAAGCTTCGGCAATACGATATTCGCATATTCGGCTACCACAAGTTTATTTTGCCCATAGGATTTCCGGCCTTTTTCCGTCTTTACCCGCAACACTGGCTACAGGGCAAGCAGCCATCTGTCAAATTTGTACAAGCCATCACCCAAGGCTATATCGCAGCCATGAAAACGGGGCTACTCACCATTATCGCTCACCCAGGGTACGGCATCCCAGTGGATATTATCACCCTTGCACAGGCTTGTAAAAAATATGGGGTGTACTTTGAGCTCAACAGCTCCCACCACGATCTCTCGCCCCAGACCATCGCCTTAGCCGCTAAGCAAGGCTGCGAGTTTGTCCTCAGCAGCGATGCTCACTCTCCTCATCGGGTGGGAGATGTACAGGAGGCGCTTGACAAAGTCCTAGAGGCCAAAATTCCGCTGGAGCAGATCGTAAATTTAGATTGTACAATTGATTAATGGATTTACTTCTGGGTTATCTATATATTAGTGAGTTTAGCTGCTATAGCAAGGCAAAAATCGTCAAGAAATAAGGGAGGAATGCAGTTTGAAATTTGTAATTGTAACGGGGCTTTCTGGCGCGGGACGTTCTTGTGCCCTCAAAAAGCTGGAAGACATCGGTTTTTTCTGCGTGGATAATCTTCCTCCAGTTCTCGTCCCTCAGTTTGCCGAACTGTGCCTAAAAAAGCAAAATCCCTTGGAGCGAGTAGCGGTAGTTATTGACATGCGAACAGGGGATATGTTTGACGATATCTATAATGCCATCAGTGAACTCAAAAAGTTAGATTTGCAGTTGGAAATTCTGTTTTTAGATGCAAGCGACAACTGCCTCATCAGCCGCTTTAAACAGACCAGAAGAAAACACCCTGTTTCTCTAAGCGGCAAACTCATCGAGGGCATTTTTAAAGAGCGAGATAGCTTGCAAATCATCAAAGAGATGGCGGACCATATTATTGACACCACCAACTACTCCACACGCCAGTTGGCTTCTGTCATTGAAAAATTATACTGTGCTGATGAAAAAGAGGAGTTTATCATCTCAGTCATCTCCTTTGGCTTTAAGCGAGGGATTCCCTTGGATGCAGACTTTGTATTTGACATGCGGTTTATTCCCAATCCCTTTTACATTAAAGAGCTCAAACACCATACGGGAAAGGAAAAGGATGTAAGCGACTACGTACTCTCCTTTGATGAATCGAAAATTTTTCTCAGCAAAATAGAGGATCTGGTCAAATATCTGCTTCCCTTCTTTATGAAGCAGGATAAAAACCAGCTGGTGATTGGCATTGGCTGTACTGGCGGAATGCACCGCAGTGTGGCCATTGCGGAAGAACTATTCTTGCGTCTGCAAAATGCAGGATATAATGTGAATTTGGAGCATCGGGATATTGCATTAGAGGCTTCTACCCATTAAGGGAAGCAGCATACCATCCTAGCTAAAAGGAGTTCTATGTCATTTTCTTATAATACAAAGACTGAGCTTTGCTCGAATCCATTTGAAAAAACCTGTTGTCTCAAAGCCGAGCTTGGGGGAATGATCCATATGGGTGGCATATTTTCCATTAGCAGCAGTGGTCTCGGCCTTTTATATAGCAGCGAAAATCCCAGCATCATTCGCCGCTTTTTTTCTATTGCCAAAAAGCTCTATGGAGTTCACCCGGAAATCACTGTAAGAGAAAATAAACTAAAGAAAAAAAACATTTACTCCGTAAAGATTTCCGGTAGACAAGTAGTGTTTCACATTCTGGAGGATGTGGGACTCACCATCAGTGGCGGTGTGCATGCGGATCCAGAGGCCATTGCCCACATGTTGAGTCATTCTTGCTGCCGCACTTCGTATATCCGAGGTGTGTTTCTAGCCTGTGGCTCTATTTCTAATCCGCAAAAAATTTATCACCTAGAATTTGTAGTAAATACAGAGGAATTAGCCTCCTCTTTATTGAATATTCTAAATGAATATTCTCTTAATGCAAAAATTGTCCAACGCAAACAGTTATTTGTGGTGTACCTCAAGGGAATTGACCACATTATCACCTTGCTTACGCTCATCGGCGCTCACAGCTCGGTACTGCAACTGGAGGATATTCGCATCATGAAGGAAGTGCGCAACAATGTGAACAGACAGGTAAACTGCGAAACGGCGAATTTATCCAAAACAGTCAATGCTGCCTATCGTCAGTTGGAAAATATCCGGCTCATCGAGCGAACTGTTGGCCTCAAAAGCCTATCCCCTCTTTTACAGGAAGTCGCTCAAGCTCGCCTGGAAAATCCAGAAGCGTCGCTTTCCGAAATTGCAGAACTTTTGGATATGCCCGACCGTCGTTCTGCTATTAATCATCGTTTTAGAAAACTAGACCATATAGCACAATCGCTAAAATCATAAGGGAGGACTACTATGCTTTATAAAGAACTCACCATTCAATACGAAAAGGGGTTAAAATCCCGTGCAGCTGTACTGTTTGTCAACGAAGCATCTCAGTACACATGCCAAATTTTAATTGAGTCTGGCAACAAAAAAGTCAATGCAAAGAGCATTATGGGACTTCTATCTTTAGAGATCAAACAAGGAGAGTCCATCTTTGTGTTGGCCAATGGTAAGGATGAAAAGCAGGCCATCAATGGCCTGAGCACACTAGTAGCCAACAACTTTGCCGAAGAGGATTAATGGCATTGCGAGAGTCTTAGTTAAAACCAACTCGCTCACTCCAGCAGGTGTACTACACTATAACCTTATTGTGTTCACGATAAAAGGGATATTTCTGCCATCTAGGCGGGAAATATCCCTTTATTTCATTTCTTTGTTATGTATTTCCCCTGGTCTCTGCACATACAGGACCTATTAATCCGTTTCTTTCGGCTTGATTTCGGGGCATCTATTGTAATTCAGCTATTTCCCATTATTTTCTATCTTCCAGCTTGGTATATGGCCTATGTGGCGCCACATTTTTGTAAGCCGGGCGGATGATTTTGCCTGCGTTGATCAGTTCTTCAATTCGATGAGCACTCCACCCTGCAATCCTCGCAATGGCAAAGATGGGGGTATATAGCTCCTGAGGGAGGTTCAGCATGCTGTATACAAAGCCACTGTAAAAGTCCACATTGGCGCTGACGCCTTTGTAGATCTTTCTCTCTTGGGCGATAACCTGAGGTGCCAATCGCTCTACTAGAGAATACAGCTTATACTCTCTATGTAACCCCTTTTCCTCAGAGAGGCTCTTTACAAATTTGCGGAAGATATTTGCTCTGGGGTCAGAAAGCGAATAAACAGCGTGGCCCATTCCATAAATGAGGCCTGCCCTATCAAATGCCTCTTTGTTTAGCAACGCCTTTAAATACACAGCGACTTGTTCCTCGTCCTCCCAGTCGCTAATACTCTGCTTCATGTCCTCAAACATCTTGACGACCTTGATGTTAGCGCCACCGTGTTTCGGCCCCTTGAGTGACCCAAGCGCTGCGGCAATCACCGAATAGGTATCCGTCCCCGATGAGGAAACCACATGAGTGGTAAATGTAGAGTTATTTCCACCGCCATGTTCTGCATGGAGCACT
>CAJJPW010000017.1 GCA_905193725.1 uncultured Eubacteriales bacterium | reverse complement strand
TTTTGGCCCATGAGCTTGCCAAGCCGGATATGCTCTCCATTAATACCGGCAAAGGGATCCATGTCATTGCACCCGAGTACAACTCCAATGGGCAGATGATGTTTCGGGACAACATCCAACCCATGGTAGAACGGCTAGATGTGTTGTTGCTTATCGCTTCTGTCACCACCGGGAAGACCATCAAGCGGGCGATCGAGTGCATTGATTATTACAACGGCCGGGTAGTGGATATCTGCGCCATTTTCAGCGCCATCGATTCCATCATGGATCGAAAGATCAACAGCCTGTTTGTGGCCAAGGACATCCCTGGATATCAGACCTACTCTTATCGGGACTGCCCCTTCTGCAAGGAGCACCAGAAGATCGACGCCTTAGTGAACAGTTTTGGCTATTCCAAGCTATGATCTCAACTTGACACGCGCCATTGCCTTGGTTTTCTCGATACAAAGAAAGCCAAGGCAATTTTTTACTCACCCTGGCTTTTTCTCATTTCTATTGGGGAAGAACTTTCCTTGCTATCCTTCGCTCTTCCACTTTATTGCCGCTGGATCACTGCACCTCAACCTGTTCAAACAGCTCTGCATCCGGGCACTGGAGCACCTCCATACCGTCTGCAAAGCTCCGGTCCGCCATGCGAATTTGAACGCATTTGCCACAGCCGTACACCTGCATCTGCCCCGGCTTTCCGTGGGTGAGGGTAAACTCCAAATCTCCCTTGATGGCAGGCAGGCCTAACGTGATCTCTATGGCCTGACCAAAGCAGTAATTTCCCTCCACCTGGGCATAGCGTATCTCCCGCTGGTCCCTTCCTGCTCCCAGCTCTCCTAAGCACCGGACAGCCGCTCGGATACCGCTGGCCAGCCCAATGGAGAGTTTGGCACAGTGGGCGACAGCCACCGTTTGAATGAGCAGACGAATATCTCCGCTGGTAAAGCCAGTATTATGGAACTTTTCCCACTTTTCCGGGGCGAGCTGCTCTAAAAAGCGCCTTTCCTCCTGGGAGAGCACCCCTGCCAGCATCCCCTGGGGTTCCTCCTGGGTTTTTCGCTCCAATGCCCTCTGGCAAACCAGCTCTGCCAGGCGCTCTGCCTGTTTTTGGCCGTGGATCACCGGCAGTCCCTCTAGGCTCTCCAGCTGCTCGGCCACGATGCCAGAGATCGCCACCGCGTCCCTATCCAGCCTC
The DNA here is from genome assembly GCA_905193725.1 of uncultured Eubacteriales bacterium. Lineage (GTDB taxonomy): Bacteria > Bacillota > Clostridia > Christensenellales > Christensenellaceae > CAJJPW01. The sequence goes on along the minus strand of CAJJPW010000017.1, from coordinate 17,999 downwards.
TGCTTTACATCCTCCGGCGTGCGCCCTGTAATGATCTTAGGCACCCCTATTTGGGAGCATCCTTCCCAGAGGACAAAGTCTGTAGCATACAGGGAGTCCAGCTTTTCCAGAGAGAGTTCACCCTCCCAGCGGGTAAAGTTGCCCTCTTTCCCCAAGGCCGTAACTAGGCAGGCTCCTGCCCTCTTATGCCGGTCGGTATCTGCGCCTCGCTGATCTGGATAAAAATCCTCGCTGTGGATCTCCTTGACAGTACCCACGGTAAAGCCCATTTTCACCAGTTGCCCTATGAGCGCCTCCACCACAGTGGTCTTCCCGGTGTTGGAGAGCCCGCGAATGCCCATTACTTTCATATTTTTTATGCCTCTGGCTGTTCCAACACCGCCTTGATGCGGCGCACACCAGCAGAAGAGCTCTGCTCTTTTTTGATCTTGAATTTACCCAGCTCTTTGGTGTTCTTGGCATGAGGGCCACCACAGATCTCTTTGGAATATCCGTCCACCGTGTACACCTTGACCACATCGGCGTATTTGGCGTCGAACACACCGGTAGCTCCTTGCTTCTTGGCCTCTTCCAATGGGAGCTCTTCGCACACCACATCGATTCCCTTGGAAATCGCCTCGTTTACATATGCCTCTACCTGATCCAGCTCTTCTCTGGTGACCTTTCTATCGAAGTTGAAGTCAAACCGCAATCTCTCCGCCGTGATGTTGGAGCCCTTTTGGCTGACCTCCGGCCCCAGTACTTTTTTGAGCCCCGCCAGCATCAGATGGGTTGCAGTGTGCAGCCGGGCCGTCTGCTCGCCCGTATCTGCAAGGCCCCCTTTGAACTTCTGCTCTGCACCGGCCTTGGAGAGCTCTTGGTGCTTTTTAAACGCCTCATGGAAGCCCTGAATATCCACTTCCAGCCCCTGCTCTTTTGCCAGCTCCAAAGTGAACTCGATGGGAAAGCCAAAGGTATCGTACAGATGAAAGGCGCTCTGTCCGTCGATCTTTTTATCCTCTAGCTTAGCGGCCAATTTTTCAAACTCCTTGAGGCCCTGATGAATGGTCTTTTGGAACTTCATCTCCTCCCCTTTGAGGGCGCCGAGAATTCTCTTTTGGTTCTTTTCCAGTTCTGGGTATACGTGTTTATACTGGTCGATCACCACCTGGGCAATCTCACACAGGTGCCCCTCTTCGATGCCGATCTGACCGGCAAAGCGAATGGCGCGGCGGATTAGGCGGCGCAGCACATATCCCTGGTCTACATTGGAGGGAGTCACACCCCTTTCATCCCCCATGATGAACGTGGCGCAGCGAATGTGGTCTGCCACAATGCGGAAGGCCACTACATCCTTTTGTTCCCCATTTGGGTCATAGGTCTTACCCGAGAGCTCCCCGATTTTCCCCAGAATCTTTTCAAAGACATCCGTCTCGTACACAGAACTCTTGCCCTGGAGGATGGTGATGGTCCGATCCAGCCCCATGCCTGTATCTACATTCTTCTGCACCAGTGGCTCATACGTCCCTTCCTTGGTCTTATTGTACTGCATAAACACGTCGTTCCAGATTTCCAGGTATTTGCCGCAGCTACAGGAGGGATTACAGTCTGGGCCACAGGCGGGTTTTCCCGTGTCGATAAACATCTCCGTGTCCGGGCCGCAAGGGCCGGTCATACCGGCAGGGCCCCACCAGTTGTGCTTCTTATCCAAAAAGAAAATGTGATCTTCCGGTACGCCCAGGCTTCTCCAAATCTCAAAGGACTCGGTATCCCTTGGGCAGTTCTCATCCCCCGCAAAGCAGGTAAAATACAGCTTTTCCTTGTCAATGCCCAGCCATTTGGGATCTGTCAAAAACTCGTAGCTCCAGGAGATGGCTTCTTTTTTAAAGTAATCTCCCAGCGACCAGTTTCCCAGCATCTCAAAGAACGTGCAGTGGGAGCTATCCCCTACGTCATCTATATCGCCTGTGCGGATGCACTTTTGCACATCTGTCAGCCGGGTGCCCTTTGGGTGTTTTTCCCCCAGCAGATACGGCACCAGCGGATGCATGCCCGCTGTGGTGAACAGCACAGTCGGGTCGTTTTCTGGGATCAGAGATGCACTGGGAATGATAGCATGTCCCTTAGATGCAAAAAAATCCAAATACAGTTTTCTCAAATCGTTACTCGTTAAATCCTTCATCGGTATATATCCCCCTTCTCTTTTCCATGGCTCCCTGCCACGTCGTCTTCTATGCGCTTCTCTTAAGGCTTGCACCAAGCCCAATTTCTCTCATAAAAAAAAGTCAATTCCTCCCTCTCTGGGACGAAAAGACCTCTTGCTTTACGCGGTACCACCCAAATTGAAGCACAACCAGCTCTTGTGATTTTTGTCTGCTGGTTTCTTCCTCTTTCACTGCCGATAACGCTGGCCAGCGCAGCATCCTGTACTCCAAGGCAGCAAGCCCTTTTCCACATCCAAAGGGTTTCAGCAACTTCCCTTTTTCTCTGTAGAATGCCTCCAAAGGCCCATCCTCTTCATCGCATCTAATTGAAATTATAATCAACGCAAAAATAGTTGTCAATATGTTTTGTAACGCCTCGTCTAGCCACAGAAAGGCGATTGCTTTGCCCCCTGCCCTCTCACAAGATCGGCAAACAGGTCAAAATAGGTGCCCTCATAGGGAGAGGCACAAAACTCCAATGACTTCTTAGTGGTGGGGTGGATGAGGGATAGGTAGTAGGCGAACAGGCACAAATTTCCCCTAGGGCGGGAGCCATACTTTTGATCTCCCACCAGCGGCGTTTTTCGGCTGCTAAACTGCAAGCGGATTTGGTGGGAGCGCCCGGTTATGAGCTCTATCTCCACCAAAATGAAGCCCTGGCGCCTGGCCCTCACCTGGTAGTTCAACACTGCCTTTTTTGCCCCCGGCGTGTCTGGAGAGACAATTTGGGAGGTATTGCTTTTAGGGTCTTTTTTCATGTAATCCACCAACTGCCCCTCTGTCCTTTCCAGATCTCCCTCCAGCACAGCGTAGTACCTCTTATGAAACTGACCGTTTTGGATCTGCCTACTCACTCTGGCAGCGCATTTGGAGGTTTTGGCAAACGCCATGAGCCCTGCTGCCGGCCGGTCCAGCCGGTGCATCAGCCCCAAGTACGCCTCTCCTGGCTTATTTTCCCTCTGTTTTCGATACGCTTTGAGATAGGATAGAAGATCCTCATCTCCCGTAATATCCCCTTGAGAAGGCATATTGTGGGGCTTGATCGCCACCAACAAGTGGTTGTCTTCATAGACAATTTGGGGAAGCCGGTCTCCCTGCTGCCCTGCCTGCCACCAGATCATGTCATCCCTCTTTTCCAATCTTTTATCCCGTTGTCCTATCCGCTACTTCACCCAGCGGGTGCTGGTGCCACAGGGCAATAGCACCTGAGAGTTTTTCACCGGAATGCACAGATCCCCGCCGGTGATCTTGCCCCCATGCTGGCTTTTGACTGTCAACTGCAGCATGTTGGCGCATACCACGCTGGAAAGACCGGTGGTATACGAGCTGATGAGGAAAAACAGCGGTTGATCCGACAGCAACTTTGCCGCCTCTTTGACCAGCTCAAACAAGTCGTCTTCGATCTTCCACACGCTGCCACCTGACCCCCGTCCATAGGAAGGAGGATCCATGATAATGCCGTCGTATCGGTTGCCCCTTCTCTGCTCCCGCAACACGAATTTCAAACAGTCGTCTGCCAAAAACCGCACAGGACGATCTGCTAAGCCAGAAAGTGCCAGATTTTCCTTAGCCCAGGCGTTCATGCTCTTTGCCGCATCTACATGGGTAACTTGCGCCCCACAGGACGCACAGGCCGCGCTGGCCGCCCCTGAGTAGGCAAAGAGGTTGAGCACTTTTGGCTTTCTTCCCGATTTGGAAATTTGATCCATCAAAAAGGCCCAGTTGGCAGACTGCTCTGGAAACAGACCGGTGTGTTTGAAATTGGTGGGCCGCACGTAGAACTTCAGGTTTCGAAACGCAACCGTCCATCTCTCTGGCAGCTTTTTTTGGAACTCCCAACTGCCGCCCCCAGAGGAGCTGCGATGGTACACCCCGTGAGCCTTTCTCCAAAGGTCTGGAAACTGCTTTTCCCAAATCACCTGTGGGTCCGGACGGGCCAGCACGATGCCATTCCAGTTTTCCAGCTTCATCCCATCCCCTGTGTCTAAAATCGTATATTCCCGTATCTCATCTGCCAGAAACATGTTTTTTCTCCCTTAATATTCTTCTAATTTCCTTATTATAAAGGAAATGGCCAAAGAAATAAACTCTAAACTGGCGATTTCCCTTTTCTCCTGCTTTACAGGAAACATTTTTATGATATAATTCTATCCAAACCCAGCCTTGACTTGCGATTTTACCATCGCTGACCATTTTCTGCCGGGGCTTTCAACCGAGGTAATATGCTATGTTACAGATAAAATGCAGCGCGAAAATAAATCTAGCCCTCTCCATCGTGGGCAAACGTCCAGATGGGTACCACGAGCTGGACATGCTCATGCAGTCCGTCTCCCTATACGACTATGTGATGCTCCAACCCAGCTCTCAGATCTCCATCTCCTGCAATTTCAAATACATCCCCACCGACGAGAGAAACATCGCCTATCGGGCGGCACAGGTGTTTTTTAAAGCACTGGGGAGCAACGACGGTGTGGACATCGTGCTCAAAAAGCGCATTCCCTCTCAAGCCGGCCTGGGAGGCGGCAGCAGCGATTGCGCCGGCGTATTGCTGGGCCTCAACCATCTATATGGCAAGCCCTTTTCCATGGAGCAGCTCAAAGAACTTGGATTGACATTAGGCGCGGACGTACCCTTTTTCTTTGACGGCGGCTGCCAGCGGGCTCAAGGGGTAGGAGAAATGCTATCTCCTATTCCAAACCAGCTCAAAGCCCACTTTCTTTTGGTAAAGCCGAAAAAAGGGGTGAAGACAAATGAGGCCTTTGCCCTATATGCAAAAATGCCTCACTCTGCTCCACCCGTTATCGACCAGTGTATCCTAGCGCTATCCCAAGGCAATTTACCGGCCTTCTGTAAGGCAACCGGAAACAGCCTGTTGGAACCGGCTATGTCCCTTTGCAGCCAGATCAAACCCATTTTAGAGGATTTAAAAAAAGCAGGGGCCCTTGGTGCATTTATGAGCGGCAGCGGCAGCACCTGTTTTGGCGTATTCGCCCATGGGGCGGACTGTAAACAGGCGTATCGCCACTTTCTCTCCCGGGGAGATGTGATGGTCTACGAATGCCGTGCCCTGCCTCAAAGCCTATTTTTGCTTCCTAACCAATAGCCTTATTCCTCCTCTTGCGGGGGATTACTCTCTTGAGGAGTTGGGGAAGTCTCCGGTTCTGAGGTTGGAGTCTCTTGAGGGTCTTGCTGAGCTGTAGATTGGTCTTCCTCCGTAAAGATATTTTTTAATAGTTCCTGTGCCACGCCAAATTTTACGTTACCACCTTGGGAGGGCACGTCTACCATCACTAGTACCACCTTGGTGTTTTCTGGATCGTCCGAATAGACGGCCAGCCAAGAGATGACCCGCTCTTTTTGGCTGCCCACTTCTGCTGTACCTGTCTTTGCATAGAGAGAATCGCTATAGCGGCTAATCGACCTAGCTGTACCTTCTTCTACTACTTTTTTCAAGATCGGCTGTAAGGTAGCTAGAGACTCCTGGTCGATCACATCTTCTAAAAACACCTCTGTCGTCATTTCCGAGACAGTGTTGTAATTGAGTCCATCTTCCACCTTTTGCTCTCCGATGAGCTTGGGCTTGATCATCGTTCCCTCGTTTAAAAACGCGGTGTACATGCTGGCAGCCTGGATGGGAGTGATCAGCATTTCCCCTTGTCCATAGGCCATATCCGCCAAGTATTTGATGTTCATCTGAGTATCTTCGTTGATCAGCTGAGAAGTGCTCACCGGCAGTTCAAAGTCAAACGCCTCTCCAAAGCCCGTCCGCTTCATATACGTCATGAACTTCTCCTCACCCAGCTGTAAGTTGGCCCAGGCAAAAAAGATATTATCCGAATAGATGAGGCTGTTCTCCAAATTCGGTTCTCCCTTGACCGAATCTACCCTGCCGATGGGCGGGTACACCCAGTCGTCCCGGTCTGGCGTCCATTTGTTGTCCACGATTTTTCCGGGGAAGACGGTAGTCTCATCTACAATCCCCTCCTGTAAGCTGGGCACCACAGTAAAGGGCTTGATAATAGATCCGGGAGGATAGAGCCCCTGTGTCGCCAACGGATACATGGCATTGGTATCTTGAATCTTCTGCCAGTCCTCCTCTGACACAGCAAAGCTGAAGATGTTGTTGTCATAAGAGGGAAAGTCCGCCATAGTTTCTACCGCACCGGTCTTTCCATCCATAACGATAGCCACACCGCTTTGCCCTTCCTCTAACACCTCGTTGAGCTTGTAGTAGCCGATGAGTTGTGATTGGTGATCAATATTGAGGATGATGTCCTGCCCATTTTGTACGGGTTTTTCATAGACCATGTGTTTAAAGGCCCCGCAGTTATCTTCGATATAGATCTGAAACCCATCCTCACCCCGGAGAGTAGATTCATATTCCTTCTCTAAACCTATCGTCCCCACTTTGTCTCCTGCCTCATAGCCCTGCTCCTTCATCTCGTCGGTGATATCTTCCTGAGTGAGCTCTTTTAAATATCCTGCAATGTGAGAGTACAGCTCTTTATAAGGGTAGTACCGGATGGGAGTGAGGCTATCTTCGTCTATCCCCACTCCTGTTATCGCCAGTAGTGCCTCTTGCTGCTGGCTGGTGAGCGAGTCCCTTGCCACCGCCTTGACAATGCACGTGGCATAGTTATTTTCCTTTGCCGAACTGAAGTCTTTTTTAATTTTCTCCAGCTCTTTGTCTGTTAGCTCCACAACTGCCCCAATGCTGCTCAGCGCGGTATCCAAATCGATGTCCTGAGTGGCATCTAGGTAGATGGTCTGGGCATAGTCGTTTATAGCCACAGGGTATCCATCTTTGGTGAAGATTTCCCCTCGCTTATACGAAACGTTTTTTACCCTTACCACATCTCCTGTATCCATCTGGGGGAAGATCAGGCTGTCCTGCCAAATGGGTTGATACCCATCCCCTGTCTGCTGGAAATACACAGTGTACTTGTCCGTCAGTTTGCCCGCCTTGGTAGTCTCATAGGTCATGGTGTACTCCATGAAAGTGCGTTCATCTTCCTGCTTGATCTGCCGATCGGAAATGGTGATTTTGCTGACGCCTATCGCCGAATAGATATTTTTTAAGCGTGTCTCAAAATCCTCTGCATTCATATTCGGATCACTAATATATAAAATGTCATAAAGCCCCCCAAAATCCTGGCTTTCCATCAGGTGCACAAAGTCATTGGCGCTGTTATTTAGGCCGATATTGAGGGCAGTACAGCCACTAAGCACGCCTGCGCTTATCAAAAGTAAAGTCAAAAACGCTGCTGTAAGCCGTTTTATCCACTGTTTCCCCTGGTTTTGCTCTCTTTTTTCCATACTCCTGCCTGTCCCATTAAACTTTTTGATCTTTTGGCTTGCATTTTTTACAAAATCTCTTATCATTCTACACATATCTACATTATATAAAATCATTTCCTATTTGCAAAGCTGCCATTGCGTATAAAATGTAAACATTTTGGATATATTTTACCCAGGAAATTATTTCGGAATTGTTACAAAAATTGACTTTTTCTTAAATTGTGAATATAATAGTAGTATGGCTGATTGTGTAGACAAAGGAGGTAATCGATGAAATTCGGTAAAAGAGATCATAGCGATTTAAACATTTACCCGAAACAGCATCTGAAAAATGTTTTATACACCACTAGGCCAAACAAATCGGCGGCTAAGGACCCATGGAAGTTGCCGCTGAAAGGGTTAATGGATCAAAAACCAAAAAAACCAAAAAAAACCGAGACAAAGACTTTTGCATCCAAGATGCGGCGCATAAAGTGCCCTATTTGGCTGCGTTCTGGTATGGAAAAAGTATCCCATGCCTTCGCAACTTGCAAGGCAAAATTATTTCCCGCCCATCAACTCAAAGAAGCAAAAGACCCATATGTTCATGAAAAACCAGAGGACAACAAAAAATTCTTTGCCATTACTGGAGCGTGTGCAGCATTTTTAATTCTCTGTGTTACTCTACTGCCTTCGTTTATCTTGCCTAAGGAGCGCACTATTACGCTCAACGATGCTGGCCGCATTATCGAGGCGAAGACCACCTGTGAGACAGTGGGAGAGTTTTTGGAGGAAAACGGCGTAACTGTCAGCGATGAAGACTATATCGAGGTCTCTACCGCGGCCCCTGTGGAAGAGGGCATGGAGATCGTCATTCGCCGGGCAATGCCCCTTACCATTGTGCAGGGGGATGACACCTATGAGGTGAAGATGATCGCCGGAACTGTCCAGGACGCCATCGAGCAGTCCGGTCTAGATGTGGGGGAGGACGACGAAATATACCCCTCGGTAGACACGTATATCAAACCCTCTATGACCATCAATCTCATTGAAGTAGATGTAGAATACGTCACCGAACAGGAAAAACTCTATTTTAAAGAGATCACTAAAAATGACGATACTTTGGCCAAAGGAAAGACTAAAGTAGTGCAAGACGGCAAAGAGGGATTGCAGGAAAACAAAATTAAAGTCGTCTACAAAAATGGCACAGAAGTCTCCAGAGAACTGGTATCCTCCGAAGTGGTAAGCGAGCCGGTGGATAAGATCACCCATATCGGCACATACGTGGAAGTGAAGAAAGAGGAAAAGCCAGAGAGTAATGACAGCAAGAAGGACAGCAGCAAAAACAATGACAAAAATGACAGCAAGAAGGACAGCAACAAGGATAAGGAGTACTCCATTGATATCAATGGCGAGATGGACGAAGTGCCCAAGACCAGCGACATCTATTCGGATACTCTATATGAGCACAAAAATCAGCCCAAACCTTCTGCGAGTATCATCAAAAAGGCAATTGTCATCGACCAAGTAACGGCCTACACCCATACGGGCAATCGCACGGCTACAGGCACATGGCCTAAAATTGGCACCATTGCAGCGGACCCTGAGTTCCTCTCTTATGGAACCAAGGTGTACGTTCCTGGCTATGGCTATGGCAGAATTGAGGATACTGGTGGGTTCAGACACGCAGATCATACCCAATTAGACCTGTTTATGGATACCAAGCAGGACTGCCTCAATTGGGGTAGAAAGCGCAACTTAAAGATCTATATTTTAAAATAGCCTTTTAGTAGGGCCACTTGAAAAATCAAGTGGCCTTTTTTTGCTTTTTTTCATGCAAAAAAAGTCTTCCGATTTTTCCTTTGCCTTTCTAACTTTTATTGTCATTTCTTGTAAAATGAATTGCTTTTGGAAAATTTTTTGATATAATGGTTAGGATGAATGGAATTGGAGTTAAGTTGTGTTAAAGATATTAAAAGAAAATCTAGCATTTAAAAAACAAATTTTAAAACTATCAAAAAGCGAACTCATCAAAACGTATAAGGGCGCTGCCTTAGGCCCTCTTTGGGCAGTGGTCAAGCCCTCTATCACTATTTTTGTATACTGGTTTGCCTTTGCCCTGGGTTTTCGAGGCAACGGCACTGTCCACGGATTCCCCTTTTTTACCTTTATGCTAGTGGGGATTATTCCGTGGTTTTTTATGAGTGAGGCGATTCTCTCCGGTGCCATGTGTATTCGGCAAAACAGGCATTTCGTCACCAAAATGCCCTTCCCCGTATCCACCATCATGACGTACACTACCCTATCCAAGCTGTACATCCACTTTGGACTATGCATCATCATGTACGTGATTTTGCTCTTTTCGGGCATACAGCCGTCCATCTATAATCTGCAATTTTTCCTCTACATGCCGCTGATGTACATCTTCTTCACCTGCCTGGCATGGATTACGGCGCCCTTAAGCGCCATCAGCAGAGACTTTGAAAATGTGGTGAAGTCCATCCTCACCGCTATTTTCTGGCTATCCGGCATCATGTGGGATCCATTTTCCCTAGAGAGCGAGACCCTTCGGCGGATCATCATGCTCAACCCAGTCAACTATTTTGCCAATGGGTATCGCAATACTTTTTTATACGAAAAATGGTTTTTTGAGACCCCATATGAGACTATTGCCTTTTTCATTATTCTAATCCTGGTCATGGTATTAGGTGCACGCACTTATCACAAGCTGCGCAAGACCATCCCCGACGTGTTGTAAGAGAAGGTGAATTATGGAAAACAAAAGCGATGTTGTGATCCGGTTTCAACATGTAACGAAAACATATAAACTGTATAAAAGCGATAAACAGCGGTTTTTGGCGCTGTTTTTGAAAAAGAAAATCAAGTGCAAAGTATTCAAAGCCATCGATGACGTCTCTTTTGAAGTGCACAAGGGTCAGAGTATTGGCATTGTGGGCAAAAATGGCGCGGGAAAATCCACACTTTTAAAACTTATCACAGGCGTTACTTTTCCCACGAAGGGGAAGATCGAGGTGTTTGGACAGGTAGCGGCCCTGCTAGAGCTGACAGCGGGCTTTGATATGGAGATGACTGGCCGGGAGAACATCTATTTAAAGGGGTATATCCTGGGACTCTCCGAGCAGGAAATCCGCAAGCTAGAGGATAAGATCATCGATTTTGCAGAAATTGGGGACTTCATTGATCAGCCAGTGCGCATGTATTCCAGCGGTATGAAGGCGCGCCTCGGCTTTGCCATCAACGCCAATTCCAACCCGGATATTCTCGTGATTGACGAGGCACTGAGTGTAGGAGATGCTTCCTTTAGCGCTAAATGCAAAAATAAAGTCTCGGAGATTATCAAGCAAGGCGCCACCGTGCTATTTGTGAGCCACTCCACCAAGGCCATACAGGACTTCTGCACTTCTGCTATTTATCTGAAACAGGGCAAGATTGTAGCCTCTGGCACAGTGGATGAGATCATCAAATTATATCATTAATGGCTATGCGTCGCCTCCCCTGGGGCTTTGGGGAAGGCGACTTTTTCTTGTCTAGACTATTTACTCCTTGCTCCAAACATCCATAAAAAAAGCCAGCGAAGAAGTGGTCTTCGTCAGCTTTTATTTTTTAAACTTCATGTTCCATTTTCTTCGCCGCTCTATATCAGCGTAAAGACAAAGTATATGAGCAAAATCGCACCCAATATAATTCGATAATAGCCAAACACCTTGAAGTTATGCTTCTTGATAAAGTTCATGAGGAACTTGATGGCGAAAAGTGAGACCACAAAGGCCACTACCATGCCGACGATCAAGATCACCCATTCTGAGCTGGTAAAATCAAAGCCCGCTTTGATCAGTTCCAGCCCACTGGCTCCCAGCATCATGGGGATGGCCAGGAAGAAGGAGAATTCTGCCGCCACATACCTGGAGCATCCGATGAGAATCGCACCTAATATGGTGGAGCCAGAGCGAGACGTCCCGGGAATCAGCGCCAAAATTTGAAAGATGCCGATCACTAGCGCCACTCGGTAGTTGAGCTTGTTAAAGTCTTTCACCAACGGCCGGCGATTTCTATTTTTATTCTCAATGAGGATAAACGCAATGCCGTATACGATGAGCGCTACAGCTACCACCGGGAAATTGTAGCAGCTAGCTTGGATTTCATCCCCGAACAACAGTCCGATGATACCTGCGGGTATGGCCGCCACTATCACCTTTCCCCATAGGGAGAGGGTATCTCTGCGCTCTTGTACCGTCTTTTTGGTCGAGAAGGGATTGAGCTTGTGAAAGAAGAGTACCACCACTGCCAAGATGGATCCTAACTGCACGACCACCAAGAAAAGATCCATAAATTCCTTGGATACGTCCATCTTGATAAATTCGTCCAGCAAAATCATATGGCCAGTGCTGCTGATCGGGAGCCATTCGGTAATGCCCTGCACGATTCCAAAGAATATCGCTTTTAATATCTCAATAAACTCCATCGTATCTTAATTACTCCTTAACTATTTTTTGCCTATTTTAGCATTATACCATATTCCCAAGAGGGCATACAACCTGACCTATCTAATATTTAAATCATATTCGAAAGCGCAGGCGTTCATGCATTAAGGCTCTGCCCACTTACCTCATTTCCCTTTTTCTCAAGGAGAAGGCACTTTGAGTTGCTTGTCTTACCCGATACTTTCGTATATAATATTATTTGCAGTCATGCCAGTTATGGCAAATTTTTATCGAAATGAAGGGAAGCTTTCACATGAAATTAGGAGTTGTGGGACTACCCAATGTGGGCAAGAGTACGCTATTTAACGCGCTGACCAAAGCAGGAGCTGCCAGCGCCAACTATCCTTTTTGTACCATAGAGCCCAATGTGGGTATTGTCTCTGTACCGGATAAACGGCTGGATTACCTGAGGGATATGTATCATCCCCAAAAGTATACCCCTGCCACCATCGAATTTGTGGATATCGCAGGATTAGTCAAAGGGGCCAGCAAGGGAGAAGGCCTGGGAAATAAATTTCTCTCTCACATTCGGGAGGTAGATGCCATTGTACACGTGGTTCGCTGCTTTGAGGACAGCAACATCACCCATGTGGATGGCAGCGTAGACCCCATTCGGGATGTGGAGACCATCAACTTTGAGCTCATCTTTGCCGATATGGATACTGTACAAAAACGGCTGGCCAGATCCGAAAAGATGAAAAAAACCGGAGATAAGAAATACGCCTTTGAGGCGGATACTTACCACTATGTATTGGACGAGCTGGAAAAGGGTGTCGCTGCTCGCAATATTCCCTTGGAGGACGAGCAAAAAGAGCTACTGCGCGATCTGTTTTTGCTCACAGCAAAGCCCATCCTCTATGCGGCAAATATCGCCGAGGCGGACATCGGCAAAGCCCCGGAGGAGATTCCCCTGGTGAAACAACTGATGGAATTGGCAGATAAAGAAGCGTCCCAAGTGATGGTCGTATGTGCCAAAGTAGAGGAGGAGCTGGCCACACTGGAGGACGAGGAACGGCAACTGTTCTTAGAGGAGTTAGGACTTCCCTGCTCCAGCTTAGATCTGCTCATCCAGAAATCCTATGCCCTTTTGGGCCTTATTAGCTATCTTACAGCTGGCGAGCCGGAAGTGCGGGCTTGGACGATTAAGCAGGGCACAAAGGCACCTGCTGCTGCCGGAAAAATCCACTCGGACTTCGAGCGAGGCTTTATCAAGGCGGAAGTCATCGCATTTGACACACTAAAAGAAGTGGGGGATATGCAGACTGCCAAGGAGAAAGGCCTGGTCCGCCAAGAGGGAAAAGAGTACGTCATGCAGGATGGAGATATTGTGCTCTTTAAATTTAATGTATAAGAGGCAAAGGAGAAGCGGAATATGAAGTTGTGGAAAACCATTGTGGGGGTAGTGATCATTGTCATTTTGCTCGCTGTTATCCTCTTTACCGTGGTGCGCATCTATCATCTAGATCAGGAGCATAAAGGGGCTTTGGCCTGGCGCACGGAGGCAAACTTGCACGCCTGCGCGGACACATCTGATCCCTCTGTTACTCATCCGGCCTTTGACGTGCAGTATCGTATCAACTGCTAAGTGTGAAACGAAGAAGGGAGACTTAACATGATCACAAATACATGGATTACAGGCAATCAGGATCTCACCTTGCCCCTATCCATTCAAAAAGAAATCTTTGGCTCAGCTGGCGACGCTTACGATAGTGGCGCCATGTATCTTGTCCTATTTGACGATGAAATCCCCTGTGCTGTGGGGAGGATTTACCACAATGGCTCCTGCTTTGTCATCGACAAAATCGGTGTAAAAGAGGCATTTCGCAGACAGGCTGTGGGCGACCTTCTCATTCGCCTACTTCTCTACAAGGCCTTTACCTTTGCCAACCAAGTGGCCATTGAATGCCCCGCACACTTAGAGCAGGTATTTGCCAAATTTGGCTTTGAGCGGCAGAGTGAAACGCCAGATCACATGGTTTCCATGGCGCTGCTCAAGGATAATCTGGTGTTTGCCAGCCACTGTGGCGACTGCAAAAAGGCAGCGGATATTTTACCCCAATGATGTTTTTAGGGCCTTATTAAACCGTCTTGGAAAAATCCCAAGGTTTGGCCCTCACTAAATTTCGTGCAAGGAATGATGAGGTTTCATGATTAAATTCAGCGTACCAGATGATTTAGGACTCAGCAAAATAGACGAATGTATTTTTGAAATGCTTGGAGACGTGCCCCTCTCTGTCATCAAAAAATGTCTCAGCAGAGGCGAGGTGCGGCTAAATGGTCAACGGCAAAAGAAAATATGCCCTGTGTACTGCGGCGATTTAATTGAAATCTACCTGCCCTTTTCCTATGAAGAATATCAACATACTTTGGATATCATCTATGAGGATAAGAATTTGATTATCGTCAATAAACATCCGGGCATTTCTGTCTATGAGCAGCAAGGCCAGAATCCCACCATCCAGACACTCTGTGAGGCATATCTGCGGGAGAGCGGGGAGTACTCCCCTGCCACGGGATGTATGCCGCTATTTTGCAACTTTGTGGATCCTCTCATTGGCGGATTGGTGATTATCTCCAAAAACGATGATGTCTACCGCTTCATCCGTGAAGCACTGGCCCAGCGCCGCATCCGCAAATTCTATTACGCTTTAGTGGATGGCACTCCCAGTCCACCAGAGGACGAGCTTACCGCCCACCTCACCCCGCAAAATGGCTCTACCAAAGCTTGCCTACATCCTTCATTGGTGCGGGGCAGTGTGCATGCTGCCGTGCGATATCAGGTCGTAAAACCCGGCGATGGGTTTAGCTTGGTGCAAATCGAGCCTGTTACCGACTATGCAGGGCAAATTTACGTATTTATGCAGGACATTGGCAACCCCATTTTAGGGGATCAGCAGTATGGAAATGCCAAGCGCAATAAGGAGCTGGCCATTTTTACCCCGCCCTTTGGGGATATCGGTTGCTCTTTGAGACGGGCAAAAACCACTTTTTAGAGTATTTAGATCAAAAGGATTTCCGTACCAATAAAATTGTCTTTCCCTACTTGCCTTTTGAAGAGCCGGCATGAGTTCTGCCCTTCAAATAAAATTCCAAAGTCGGCATGAGTTTGGCTCTCCAAATGAGATTCCATTTTATTTGATCATGTGCAGCGAATGTGTAAAATCGCTGCTTTTTTATTCTTAGGCGCCAGAGGGTACTGGTTACTACTCTGGCATTTGGATTCAACCTGCGAAATCAGACGTAAAAAGGAACCTCCCATCATTAGAGAAGCTCCCTTTTGATAGCTCTTGTATTTCTTTGGGGCTAAGTTTTTAGTATTTCCCATGCCTCTTACAAGTGTTTATGACTCGCTCTCCTCCGGTTCTTTTGACAGAGAGCCTCTTACCATGCGAATGTCCTTCCCATAGAGCTGAAAAATATGCACCCTGGTCTTTTCCGCCAACCTGGACAAAATGCGCTCCCCATACCGCTCCATTAGCCCATCTAGCGTCAAATTCGTGCCGATGATGGTGGTCTTTTGGTGGAGAAGCCGCTCGTTGAGCAGCCGAAAAAGGTACTCCACTGTGACGTTTTTGGTCATAGGCTCTGTGCCCAGATCGTCAATGAGCAGGATGGGCACCTCAAAAATGGGCCAGATCAACTCCAGTTCCCCCATTCGATGGCTGTGAAAAACGTCAAATAGGTTATAGGCGGATAAAAACAGTATGTCTTTTTCCCGTGCAAACAGCTCCTTTGCCAGAGCTTCCAGCAAAAACGTCTTGCCCAAACCTGCGTTTCCATAGAGCAAAATATCCCGTTTGGCTACCTCCGGGTATTTGTGTGCGAACTTCAAAAACAGCCGCTTTACTTTCAACGTATGTTGTCTTTGAGACATCGGTTTATTTTTCACCGGCAGATCGGAAAATAGCGTCTCATCAAACGCCTCAAAGCTCCCCTTGAGCCCGGAAACATCCCTGCCCCCATAGAGCTGCTGGTAGATTTTGTCCTTCATGCACTGGCAGAACTGCTTTTCTCCCTGTACCATCACCATGCCGGTATCCCCACAGACAGGGCAGACATATTGGGGGTCATAGGGGTATTCCTCTTCCAATCGGTTTCGCTCCTGCTGGATTTCCCCTGCCAGCTTCTGGATTTGGCCCTCAATTTCCCTCTTATCGGCATTTTGGGTAGGATAAATGCCGGCGGCCAGCAACTGCAAATTGCAGTCAATCCTCTGCTCCTCCAGTTCTCGCAATTTAGGAGAGAGGGAGAGCAGCTGCCGATGCCGCCTTTCCTCCTGCAACATATGTCTTTGTTTGAGTAAATCGTATTGAGCCAAAATATCCTCGAAGGATTTTTGCATATCCGTTCTCCTTGTGGTCTGTTCGTTCTCATTTTGCCGGGAATCCTTGTGCCCAGCTTCCTAACACATATCTATCTCTCGCTCTCAAAGGGCTGCTTGCCAACAGGCACTTAGTGTGTTACATTTCAATATCCTCTGAGACATCGTCTACTAGTTCATTGAGCTCGCCAGGGGCATAGCTTCTCTGGTCATAGTCAAAAGCCTGTTTTGTTGTGTTCGAGCGCTTTTGGAACGTCTCTTGGGCCTGCTCTAAGGTAGTGATTCCATCCTGCTTCCAGTTCTTTAAAATCCGATGCATATACTGAGCTGGATTTTTGGCGTCTCTGCTCTTTTCTGCCGCCAACAGGATCAGCTCATGGGAAAACCCGTACTCCCCAGAAAACTTCTCATACCGCTCCACATCCAGGTTACTCACCTGCCGCTGACTGCCTAAGGCCGTGAGCATTTGCCATGCCAAATCTTTTTGCTTCTTTTTCTCTTTCTCCCAGGCTTTGATGTCCTTCAGCGTGTATTTGTGATGCGCCGCCCAGTTTTCCAGTATTTTGTTCACGTAGCCAAAGGATTTTTTCCCATTGAGGATGGCCAGTGAGCAGGCATAGAGAATCTCCTCTTGGCCAAAGCCCAGCTTGACCCACGCTAAATACTGACTTCTGTGCTCGGGAGACACTTTTAGCGATACATAGGAAAGTCGCTCTAGCACCCGTTTAATGGGGCGATCCATGTCCTCCTGTCTTTCAAAGTGCCCATCGATAGCGCCTGCTGTGATTTTGTTCTGCTCATACAGGTTCTTTAAAATAGAATCTAAATACTTCATGCTGGGCTCTCTGGCTTTGGACGTCTGCTTCATGGCCATCATGATCCCGTCCAGGGTAAACCCCCAAGTCTTTGTCCACTTCTTGTATAGCTCAAATTCCGCTTTGGTGGGCAGCCGATAGATGGAGAGGGCCTTTAGCACCTTCATCACGTTGCTGGTGAGCATCTCGTGGCGGGCCATTTCCATTTCGGCCTTATCGATGGTGTCTATGCCCTTTTCTGCCCAGTCCACTGCCGCCTTTTTAATGTACTGCATGGATACCCGCGTGCCCTTGCTGTTGACCTTAATGCAGTGCTCGATGAGCACAATCACTACCTCTTTTGGCAAATGAAACACATCGATTAAATCGTAAATGGTCTGGTATTCTTCAAGGGTCAGTGTTCTTCCGCCAAACAGCACCTGCAAAATCTTATTGAACTCCCGATCCGCGTATACTGTGGAATTTTCATAGGGCAGATGGGCTGGCGGAGCCTTAGGCGCTGGGTCACACAATTGGTAAGAACCGTCTTTTTTGCGCACCAACAGTTTTTTTTGGATCAAATCGTCCAGCATCCCCACCAGTTGGGGCAATTCCAGACCTAAGTCCTTTGCGATGTCCTCGATCTCCCGATCCGTGCCCTGTTCCGCCAGAGTTTTCAAATATATAAACGCCTTCACCTGTTCTGCCGGCATTTTCATCAAATAATCTATGATCAAATAGTCCGATAATACAATGGAATGATACCCGGTATTCAAAAACTTCACGCTATTTTCCCTCTTTCGCCCATATACCCTATCATATCATTTTCGCAAAAAAAAGGAAAGCCAAACCCTTTGACTTTCCATATATTCACTGCATTTGCTGCTCATGCCCTTTTTATCGTTTTTACCTTTCCCTCCGC
>CAJJPW010000016.1 GCA_905193725.1 uncultured Eubacteriales bacterium | reverse complement strand
CCCCTGCCGCTATGAAGATGCCGCGTATCAGTGGAGGATATGAGACGTGGAAGGCCAATATCAATGGTGTGGATTTAAACCGGCACTACCCTTGTCTCTGGGAGGAAAAATACTCCACTGTACTTTCTCCAGCCTCCGAGTTATTTAAGGGATATGCGCCTGCGACGGAAGCAGAGGTGCGCACGCTGATGCGCCTTTGCCACACGGTGGATTTCCACATTGCCATTACCTTTCACGCCAAAGGAGAGGAGATTTACTTTTTAGATTCCAACAGTTTGGGGTTATTTTCTCGTTCTAAGCCCATCGCCGTGGAAATGGCTCGCTCTAGCGGGTACCACATCATGCCCGTCTCCAGCGATCCAGCAGTATACGCGGCAGGGTTTGAAAATTGGTTTCGTGCAGAGTTCGACCGTCCAGGCATTTTGGTGGAGCTCACCCCTTATCGCAATGGACCCATTCCCCATAACATGTATTTATTCGACAGTATTTGCTTTTCCAAGGCAAAGCACTTGCCAATCTGTTATTTAAATAAAAATCTCCTTTAAAAAATATATAATAATTTTGGCGTAATATGTACAATATCCTCAATTTTTGTTATAATGTTGTAATATATTGAATGTGAGAGGATGAATATATTTGAATATGCCAAAAAAACTCCTGGCTGTGCTGCTGGTATTGCTCACACTATTTTGTTTTGTAGGCACGACCTATGCCCAATCTGCTAAGACCGGCGATATTACCATCACCAAAACAGAAGAGCCCACTACTTCAGAAAGTCCTGCCCCTTCCACTTCAGGGGACAGCAGTGTTGAAAGTCCTGAGAATACTGGGATAGAGCCACTTGTCATGGCCTCTCCCTCCAATGCTTTTGACCAATCCAAGTATGAATCGAACTCTTATATGCTAGTAGATGCTAAAAACGGCACTATTTTAGTAGAGCACAATAGTGAAGAGCGAATCAACCCTGCTAGTACCACAAAACTCATGACCATTCTATTGGCGCTGGAACACGGCGATTTGGACCAGATGGTGACTGCTGGCGCCGAGGTAAACCGTTTTTCCTCTGACTCCAGCTTGATGGGGCTCATTCAGTATGAGGAAATGACGTTAGACGATTTAATCTACGGTGCTGCACTGGTATCTGGTAACGATGCAGCCGCTACTATCGCCGTGACGATCGGTGGATCCATCGAGGGCTTTGCCGATATGATGAACCAAAAGGCAAAAGAGCTGGGAATGACTCACACGCACTTTGTCAACCCTCACGGCCTCACTGATGAAGAACACTATACCACTGCTCGGGATATGGCAATTCTAGCAGTGACAGCTTATAACAACGACGATTTTATGAGGTACTGTTCTACTAAGGAGCATACTGTTGAACCTACGAATAAGCACGAAAACCCCATGCATTTAAAAAATACAAATCGCCTACTATTTGCCGCAAAGGCAGGCAATGAACACTATGTATATGAGGGAACCAATGGAATGAAGACAGGTACCACTTCTGCCGCTGGTGGATGTCTCATTGCCTCAGCAAAACGGGGAGATAAAGAGTTCATCGCTTTGGTCTTTGGGGACCATTCGGATGGCAAAGAGGAGCGTTGGACGCTGGCTACGGATCTTTTGGACTATGGCTTTGAAAATTATTCCGTAATAGATTCCAGCGAATTTTTCTCCTCATTGTCTGTCACAGAAGAGATTGAAAATGCCGACCAAAATGATCCCTTTGAGGGGCAGATGCAGTTTAACCCGCAAGTAAGTTCAAACATCGCAACGTTGACCATCCCTACAGAGATCTATGAGAGCATCCAAAACGACAAGAGTTCTATTACCATCAAGCCCAATTATACCAGCGGGCTTTCTGCACCCTTTAAGCAAAATCAAATTGTTGGGACTGCTACTATCTACTATAACGACACTGCCCTATTTGAGACGGATCTTGTCGCCTCTCGTGATATGAATGAAGCTGGATTTGAAGGGCCCTCAACCACTGTAGAACCTACTCCTATGGAGTCGCTAGGTGGCATTAATACCCAGGATTTGCTCTGGTGGATGATTATTCCGGCGGTGATTATCATTTTTATCATCATCAAAGCTGTTACGACTAGAAAGAAGAAGAGAAGGCGTGGCCATGTGCGTAGGCGTTCTGACCTGGATTACCACCCTTATCGGCACTACAAACGCTAGCGTCTTAACGGCAGCCATATTGTATACTTAGCCAAGTATTCGTGAGAAGACTTGGCTTTTATTTTTTCTATAGGCCTATGTCGCCTGATCTTTCTACTTGGTTTAAATCACCCCAATACTACAAATCAAACTTTTCTTTTTAAGCGGTATTGGCCATTAGCTCATTTTTTGTGCATGCATTTTGCATACTCTCTTTTCTGCCCTCATAATGATAAACTGTAACCCAAGATTTTTGTGAAAAATCATCATCTTGGTGGAAAGGGGCGTTTTTATGTCTTTTATGCAGCGTGAAACCATTTTAAAATCTAATACGGGGAATTTTCAGGACAGTGTACCTGTTAAACTCATTAAGGCAGACAACACATTAAAAATCATATTTGAAAATGAAAATTCTGTACTTACCGAGCCTAATATGACTTTATGTGTTTTTTTACAGAATAAGTCATTTGTAGAAAGGCAGCTTGCGCCTGGTGCAGGTCAGCTCATAATGAGCCCATTTTCTTGGCCGTTAGATGGGGTAATTGGATTAGCTGTCATCCAGGGTGAGCCTTCTGGCTGCCGTTTTGTGCTTCGAGGGAATCTGGGGAGAGAAATCAACTGGCCTGATCTTATTTTCTTTTACCAAGCAAAACATCAAAAAAAGAAGCAAAACCAACCTTCTAAGCAGGAGCCTATACAAAAGGACGATACTGCCGGACAGAAGGCACCAGTTATGGACTCTGATCATGCAAATAATTCTACCCCACCTGCTAAAACCGCTGTCAAACCCTCTCATCAGCCATCTGAGACAGCAGAAAAGCCGGCTACAGCTGCAAAGTCAGCTGATCAACCGTCGCAGCAAGTAAGCAGCCAGAGTCACTTTCCAGCTAGCTCTGGAAATATACCTTCACCAAAAAACGATGGGACTCGACAGTCCTCTTCCCCTGCAGGCAATATCTCAGGCACCAGTTATATGGCTTCATCGCCCCATCCAGAAGTGCACAAGTATCAGGTCAACGACAGCACCATCACCCAAAATCAAAATCGGAAAGATTCCTCTAGAGAAAACCAGTCTCTTGATCAGAAAGGACAAGACACCTTAAGGCCTATGGCTCAGAAGGATCCAAACTCTGTTGAATCCCCAAAGATACAAAGCAGCCCTAGTTCTTTGACCCCACAGAATCCAAGTTTCTCTCAAACTGGTAGTCAAAATAAATCTTACACTCGTTCTACAGGAAAACCAACAAAAAAGGCAGATTCTCCTCTTCCTGACTCAGCACAACAGCCCGTTGTCCATCATCGCGATGTTTTAGCGCAAAGGAACCGTCAGCATCCTGTAAATTCCCCTAATCACAGAGGAGTGCTCCGCAATGATGCGAAATCCAACCGACAGGCTTTCACGGATGGCAATCCTCCCACGGAGCAAACGTCCAGAAAGACAGATTTGGATGGACAGCCTAGAGAAAAAGGCGCAGAGAGCTCAACTGCTGCCTCTTACCCCCAAAGCCCAAATAATAATGGTGCTCCAGTAAAGCGTCAGCTAGATACCTCTTTACCCACATCAAAACAGCAATATGAATCTTCGTCAGCGGTGCAGCAGGAAACTCCTGCTAAAAGCACTGCTCGTCCTGCGACGCAAGCAAGAGACGCTTCGTCTCAAAACAGTGTTGGCAAGCACAGGGAGATCACTCCATCTACAGATAGTATTAGGAGACAAAGCATGAGGACTTCCACTGTCCGGCAAGAGTCAGATAGCCGTTCCTCCCACGCCCCTGCCCAACAGGGAGATGCTCCTTGCCTGCAAGAAGATAGACAGATTATTGTGGCGGAACCCTTTAGCCACATCTTCCCCAATGCCCACTGGTATAAAGTAACCTATCCCCTTTCCCGCGGAAAATGGCACTATTTGCTGGGTGAGATTTACCATAACAATAAAATGGTGTTAAAAGCCATTGCGGTACCTGGAAAATACTCCATGAGTAGCCCATCCTGGCTCAAGGGATTCGACACATTTTTCATCTCCAAGGAAAATCAGGCCGGTTACTGGCTTTTATTTGAGGATGCACAAACCGGCCATATCGTTTACGATTATAAGAGCTATTTTACATCTGGGTGAGTTTAATATGGTTAGTTAGAATTTCGCTATAAGAGTAACTTAAATTTCGCTCTGTCCCATCTTCACAGGTGGTAATAATAAATATTTGAGGATAGGTTTTTGTCAAGATACCGCTGATCACCTGCTTTTTTTGCCGACCACCTAGCGTTTTTAAAAAAACCTGCCTCCCTTTTAGCACACCTACTTCTTTGCGTATCGTATCAATGGTTCGATCGCTCATGCTCATTCCTGCCTTTTCATGTCATGTATAGTAATATTATGCACAACTTGAAGGGCAAATATAATCTGGTGCTTTTTATAAATGTGTCATTTGTCAAAAAAATGTGGATAACTTACGGCAATGGTTCATAAGTTATCCACATTATCCACATCTCTTGACAATATATCCTTAGCAAGCTATTTCTTTTTTTAATTTATCCACAAATATTACACATTATGCGGTTTGTTCCATGATAAGTCGATCTGCTATGAGTGCAATGAATTCTCCATTAGTGGGTTTGTCGTTTTTTGTATAAATGCTGTAGCCAAAAATTTGATTGATATTTTCCAATTTTCCTCTCGTCCAAGCCACCTCAATGGCATGTCGAATTGCTCTTTCCACTTTACTGGCTGATGTCTCAAACATGGTTGCGATTCCAGGATATAATTCTTTGGTAATGCAATTGATCACTTCGGGGTTCTTGACTACCATTTTAATGGCTTCTCGTAAAAATTGATATCCTTTGATATGAGCTGGAATGCCCACGCTTAAGAAGATGCTCGTAATTTTTTCATCCAAAGATTTACTCATCACTGCCTTATTTTCTGCAGGTTTTGCAAAGGTCCGCATATTGAAGAGATCTAAGACTCTTTTATAGAGAAGTTCTAGATCAAAGGGTTTTACCATGTAGTACTTCGCGCCCAAGTCAAATGCCTTTTTGATGAGGACTTCATCGCCCAGTGCTGATAACACGATAATGTTGGGGAGCGGCCCATACTGGCCAGAGGCTAGTTTTTCTAGCAAATAAAACCCATCTGACTTTGGCATGATGATGTCCATAATAATGGCATCTGGCTTGACTATTTGCACCAATTCCAAAGCTTCATTTGCATTTTCCGCCTTTGCAGCCACTTCAACCCGATCCCTGGTACCAAAGTAGTCTTCAATCGTCTTGGTTAGATAGGCATTGTCCTCTACAATGAGCACCTTAATTTTTTTCGACATTCGTCCATTTCCTCCTTACATAATTCGACAAACCCTATAAAACAGCAAAATCCTTCATAGAAGAAGGATTTTTGATATTTGTCGAATATCTGTTTAATTTATTTTTATATCGATTCTATTGTAGCATATTCAAAAAATTTTACAATAGGGTTTTACAAATTAATGTAATATTTGTATTAATTCGCTAAAAAAATACACTAGATATTGTGTTAAGTCAAAATATTCTCGCCCTCGTTTCAGATGTTTTTTACAGATTTCACCTTTTCCCATCTAACTTATTTCAATATTTATCCACAAAACAGCCTATAATCTTCTAAAGTTCTCCGGCTTTAGCTGATGGTTAACGCGTGCTCTTTCTAATTGCCTCAGTAATTTTTCTTTTTCTTCATTCAAAATACCTCGGAGTGCAACATAGTTAGAAGCGTGGTTGGAGCGAAATACGCATTTATTTAATTGGACGTTCTCCAAAAACAGCGCTGTCTCCTCCAAAACTTGCTCACCTGTAGGAACACAAAAATCTCCTCTTTGCACTCTATCATATAATGGCGTATTTTTTTCTAGCATTAAAGTCAGTAATCCCAAATAATCCGGATCAATGGCCGAGATTACTCTGGCAGACTCAACTGCGTGTTCCTCTAGCCTACTGATCCCTCCTAATCCTGAGATGATCATGCAGGATAATCCAAATCCCGCCTTTTTTGCCTTTTGGCCAGCCTCCATCATTTCTTGGGGATTGACACCCTTTTTCATATCGTCTAAAACATGCGCACTGCCGCTTTCCACTCCCAGATACAGTAAATCTAGCCCTGCTTGATGAATTTCCTTAAGCTGCGCCATATCCTTTCTCAGCAGGTCTTTAGGCCCTGCATAAGCAGAAATACGCTCCACATCGGGGAAGCAGAGGAAAATCGCGCCTAAAAGGGAAACGAGCTGCTCTGTTTTCAGACACAACACATTGCCATCTGCTAAAAAGATTCGTCTGGGCTGGGGGTAGTGTTGTTTGGCCAAAACCAGATGTTGTTTGATCTCTTCCTCGCTTTTAACGCGAAAGCTCTTATCTTTATACATGTAGCAAAACTCACAACGGTTGTGGGAACAACCCTCTGTAATTTGCAAAATCAAACTATACGCCTCGCTGGGCGGTCTATATAAGGGATAAGAATACATCTTCATATCTCTCCTTCAAGCACACCTTCCCTACGCCTCTGGAGAAGCAGCTGGCTCTTCCGAGGGCGTTGGCTCTGGTGATGGGGTTGGTTCTGGCTCTACTGGGGTTAGATTATTTAGAACATCTGCTACCATGTTATTGAGCGCATCGATCTTTTGCTGTAAGACAATCGGATCTTGCAATTCACCGGCAGCAGTATCTAAGTCAACTCCCTTTACGTAGTTATCTAAATCCGTGATCAAGCGATTGATAGAATCCATCTGTTGCTGCGTCATTTGACTGCCATAGGAACTCAATGTACTCTGAGCGTTGTTTATCGCCGACGTGGCAGATGGAGTCAGCTGAGTAATCTGCTCGTTCGTCTGTGCCCATTGCTCTGTATGAATCGGACAAGTTGTCGCGCCTTCTTCCGAAGACGAGTATTTTCTCACCGCGTTGGGGAGAATGGACTGTAGCTGAGAGCTGGATAGCTGCCAATAGATGGAGTCATTGGGCAGCACTAACATTCCACTGGT
Organism: uncultured Eubacteriales bacterium; assembly: GCA_905193725.1. Classification (GTDB taxonomy): domain Bacteria; phylum Bacillota; class Clostridia; order Christensenellales; family Christensenellaceae; genus CAJJPW01. The sequence continues at coordinate 12,742 of CAJJPW010000016.1, read as the reverse complement.
CTCACACAGCTCTTCTGGGCAATAGGGCCCTGCCTCTGCTCCGCTTACTGTACACACTTTGCCGGACTGATGCCACGTACAGTACTCGGTAGGTGCCGTCTCAGGCAGATACCAACCGGAAACCGGCGTATGTCCACCAGAGTCTGCTCTACAGGTATCCGTAGCCAACATGCCCGATACAGAACAGATGGTCCGCCTCACCAATCCCAATTCCTCTGGGGTCTTATCGATGATCTCCTTATCTTCTAATCCTTCGTGGATCTTTTCCATGTAACTTCGCCACAGCCTTGTCGCATAGGAAGAGGCCGAGGCACTGGATTGAATGGGATGGTCATATTCCTCTCCGATCCACACACAGGAAGTATAGTATGGTGTATACCCGGCAAATACCAACCCTCTATTATCGTCATTTGTGCCGGTCTTTCCCGCTACTGTCATACCATCAAAGTTAGCACGAGTTCCCGTCCCGCTGTTTACTACCTCTTCTAACATTTCTGTCACCACATAGGAGGTAGAAGCTTTAAAGACTTGACGTTTATCGCGAATTTCCTCTGCATCTAAAATCACTTCTCCCTTGCTGTCCACGACTTTTGTGAACGAAAGTGGTTCTAGGTAGACCCCCTCATTGGCAATCGTGGCATATGCACCTGTCAGTTCCAGCATACTAATACCAGAAGTTCCCAAGGCCAAGCCAGGTCCATCTTGATTAATATGGGCAGGATCCACACCCATACTCACTAAGTAGTTGGTGGACTCTTCAAACCCCACATAGTCCATCAGTGTGCGCACTGCCACTACATTGAGAGATCGGCGCACGCCCTCTCTAATGGTGGTGGGGCCATAAGAGTTTTTAGGGATAGAAGGATATCCCTTTCCAGACCATCCTTCAATTTTTACCGGAATATTTGGGATAATGGTAGCGTCCGATGCACCTTTATCCACTGCCGGCGCATAGACAGCTATCGGCTTTATGGACGATCCTACCATCACGCTTTTTACTGCTAAATTCTGTGTCTTCTTTTCGGTAGGGGACGTTCTTCCCCCCACAATTGCTTTAATTTGACCGGTATGATGGTCGATCACCACTGCTGCCGCCTGAGGCATTGGTTTTTCTGTGATAGTGCCATCTTCATTTTTGATCCGCTGAACATTATACTGAGAGTCCGCCATACTGGGATAGTCAAACTCCTCCAGCGCCTGCTGAACAGTATTCTGAATCTCCGGATCCACTGTAGAATAGATATGATACCCTCCTGTCATAATTTCATTTTCAATGGCCGCCCTATTCTCACTGGTATCCTCTAGGTTTCTCTGTTTGAGGAATTGGTCGATCACGTCATCTACTACGTATTCTACAAAATAGGGCATATCGTATATCTCGTGAATTTCTGATTCCTCTATCACATGAATCTCATCATTTAGCGCCTGTTCATACTGTTCTTTTGTGATGTAGCCCGCCGTATACATCCGCTCTAACACTGTGTCAATCCGTTCGTTGAGCGCTGTAGGATCCCCCGTAACATAATACGCCCTTCTGGGATTATAGGCATAGGGATACTGAGTAATACCCGCAAGGCACGCCATTTCCCGCAACGTGAGCTGATCTAGTTCCTTCCCAAAATAATCCTTAGCAGCTGCTTTGACACCGTAATTGCTTCCCCCTAGGGGAATGGTATTGAGATAGGCCTCTAAAATCTCATCTTTGGAGTATTCCTTTTCCAGCTCCATGGCTAAATACGCCTCTTGGATCTTTCTCTTATAGGATCTCTCAGAGGTGAGCAACTGGTTTTTAATGAGCTGCTGGGTAATGGTACTTCCTCCATGAACACTATCCGAAGTGAGGTTATTGACAAATGCGCCTACTAGACGCTTTAAGTCCACACCATTGTGGTTATAAAAACGAACATCTTCCACCGCAATAACCGCCTGCTGAAGGAGCAGAGGAATCTCGTCAATTGATGCCCAATCGCGGTTTTCCACCCCCGTATAGGCGGTGATCAAATCCCCATTGGCATCGTATATATAAGAAGTGAGAGATTGGTCCTCTATTTTTTGAATATCCAAAGAAGGAGTTGTCTCTAAATAGGCACTGGCAACCCCTGCCACCGAGCCCAAGCAGATGGCTATGACCATTAAAAATGCCACAATTCCCATTTTTAATGTAGTTCCCATGACGCTCAACACAAAGTTTCTCTTTTTATCTCTCTTTTTAAAAATACTGCCAAATTGCTTTGCCTCTGCAGAGACCGGCACCGATACGTTCTCTTTTTGGGCGCTGCCCTCTGCATTTTCATCCGAATGTGCCTTGCCATGTACATCCAAAGAGGCGATTTCTTCTAAAAGTTCGCTGTTGTTTTGGCCATCACCATCCGCAGCTCTTTTCCATATGCTCTTCCATTTCACAGAAATGGTATGAAAAACCTGCCCAAACCACGCTCCTATTCGCCTAAACAAGCGAGAAACGCTCTGAAAAAACAGGTTTAATCTTTCTTTCATCTATTTACCTCCTAAAAATAGGTCACATAAGAAATCCTTACCGAATATATCATATAGTATACAACATTAATTTTGAAATACCTACCATCATTGTATCACGGAAAGATCGTAGTGTAACTAAAATTCATTGTAAATATTATATGAACTTTGTCGCAAGAAGGCAAACTTTTTTGCTTATAGAAAGGAATGCAACGTAGTTTTATGAAACGAAAACCAGGTAGCAAAGTCAAAAAAAGATATGTCTTTATCGGTTTGGCAGTGATCATTTCCATCCTTTTATACGTAATAGACCTCTCCATCCGGCCTGCCCTTCTGGATCAGTCCACTGTACTCCTCCGAGAGATGGCACTCAAAAGCATCGATGAGACATCAAATATTGCCATGCAGGATATCCAAGATGTCACCGAATTTTCCCAAGTGACTCGGGATGAGGAGGGCAATATTTTGCTCATTCAATCCAACACGTTGCTCATGAACCAAATTGCAGGCACCACAGCTTCTTTAACCCAAGAGCGGCTCAATGAGCTATGTCAAGAAGGCCTGGATATTCCCCTAGGCAATCTGTTGGGAGGGCAGCTTTCCAGCGGCTGGGGGCCCAATATCCATGTAAACCTGCGGCCGGAGAGTGCTGTTAACAGCAGCTTTTATACCGAATTTGAGTCTGTTGGCATTAACCAGACGCTCCACAAGGCATACATACGCATTAGCTGTGAAATGAGTGTACTCATCGGCAATACCAGCCATTTGGTTGAAGTTTCCAACGATATTCTCATTGCGGAAAATGTCATTATCGGTGAGGTTCCGGAGAATTTCGCTTTGGCGGATACGGTTGGCGATTTTCTCAACCTATTGCCTTGAAAAAATTGCGCAAGTGTGCTACTATTTTTACGTATTTTGTAAAAATGAGGTGTATGGTGTATGTCAGGTCATTCCAAATGGTCTACTATCAAAAATAAAAAGGGGAAAACAGATGCTCAACGCAGCAAAATCTTCACCAAAATTGGCAGAGAATTAGCTGTAGCCGTCAAGCAAGGGGGCAGTAATCCGGATATGAACTCCCGCTTGCGGGACGTTATTGCCAAGGCTAAGGCCAATAATATGCCCAATGACAATATTACCCGCTCTATTAAAAAGGCCTCTGGAGAACTGGGCAGTATTAACTACGAAGAGATGACATATGAAGGATATGGCGTCAGCGGTGTAGCTGTTATCGTCACAGCCTTGAGCGACAACAAAAATAGAACTGCCGGAGACATTCGACATGCCTTTGACAAAAACGGAGGCTCTATGGGCGCTAACGGCTGTGTGTCTTGGATGTTCGACCGCAAGGGTATGATTGTCATCGAAGACGACGGCAATGTGGACGAAGAGGAACTGATGATGGCAGCTCTGGATGCAGGGGCTGAGGATTTCAATAAAAATGAGGACGTTTTTGAAATCATCACCGCTCCAGAGGATTTTTCCGCTGTCAGAGAGGCGCTAGAACAGGCTGGGTATTCCTTCCTATCTGCTGAGCTGGATATGATTCCCCAGAACACAGTAAATTTGAGCAGTGAGGATCAACAAAAAATCCAACGGCTTCTCGACATGCTAGAGGACAACGACGATGTGCAAAATGTTTACCATAACGCTGTACTGGACGAGGAAGAAGAGTAATTCATTTTCTATGTGATGGACTGTTTGGTATGATGATCTAACTTGCGTTTTTCTAAAGCTCATAAAGAAATTAAAATCCCGATGGATTGCCGCAGGCACAAAATACAAGATAGCGGCATTCGGTCGGGATTTTCTCTTTCAAGATTGATAAAACATATCGCCCCTTAGGGCAGCAGGCAAAATGGCTATAATATCGAAAGCGGTACCACCGAGGCAACTTCTGTTTTGCCCACTTTCAAATGCTCAATATAGACCTCCACTTCAAATGATTTCTCCATATTTTCCCTGCAAATTACCTCTTCACTACTTCCAAAAATACTCGTTCCCGATTTATCTAATAGTAGCGCATCGTCGGATATTTTTAGAGCGTGATCTGGATAATGGGTGTTGAATACACAGGAAATTCCATTTTCTCTGGACAGCCTCTTGATAATATCTAGAATGATCAATTGATTTCTAAAATCCAAATTGGATTCTGGCTCATCCAACACCAGCATGGAGGGCTGAGTCGTCAGGGCGCGGGCAATCAGGATCATCTGCAGCTCTCCCCCACTCATCTGTGAGCACAGTTTTCCGCTGAGATGAGATACTCCCACCTGGGCAATGGCTGCTTCTGCAATCTGCAAATCCTCTTTTTTGGGCTGTTGCAGCATGCCCAAATGGGCGCACCGCCCCAATACCACCATTTCTTCCGCGGTATAATGCAGGGCATTTCCCTTTGCCTGCGGAACATAGGCAATTTTCTTCCACAGCTCTCGCACTGGGAAATGCCGGATGTCCTTCCCATCAATCCTGCTCTCTCCTCGTTTCCAGTTTAACAGCCCCATCATGCACTTGAGCAGCGTCGTCTTACCCACACCATTTGGGCCTAGGATGGCAAGCACTCTTCCCTCTGGCACGCGGAAATTCAGGTCTCTTAAGATCTCCTTGCCGCCATGATATCCAAAGCAGCCACCGGACACTTCAAAAATCACAGATTAGACCCCCTTGTCTTTTTTAGCAGAGCGATAAAGAAAGGAGCGCCAATCACCGAGGTGAGTATGGAAATCGGGATCTCTGCCGCCGTGGCACTGCGCGCAACAGTATCCATAATCAGCAAAAATACAGCTCCCAAACTGATGCTCGCTGGAATAATATGTTGGTTGTTGCTGCCGAACATCATTCGGCAAATATGGGGGATCAGCAGTCCCACCCATCCTACCTGTCCACACATGGAGACGCAAGAAGCTGTAATCATGGTGGCTGCCAGCGCGATCACCACACGCATCACCTTGATATTGATGCCCATTGTCTTTGCCTCATCCTCACTGAGCATCAGCACATTGAGCTTCCAACGCATGGCAAAGATCAGGCCCAATCCTACCAAAATGAAGGGAACGCCTAGGGCCAAACTGCTGTAGCTGATGCTCGCCAGGCTCCCCATCAGCCAATAGGTAATGGCAGGAAGCTGGGATTCGGTATCTGCGATGAACTTGATAATGGAGATCCCTGCTTCGAACAGAGCGGCAATCACCATGCCCGAGAGGATTACCATAACAGTACTCGTCCCGCCCTTCTGACGGCTTATCATGTACGTCAAGCCCACAGCGATAAATCCAACGGCAAGTGCACTCACCTGTACGACGATCATCCCAGCTCCGAAGAGCAAAGCCAATGCTGCGCCAAAACTGGAGCCAGCCGCAACGCCCAGGGTATCCGGCGTGGCCAGAGCATTGGAAAAAATGCTCTGAAATGCCGCGCCGGATACTGAAAGCCCTGCACCACACAATCCCGCCAAAATCATGCGAGGCAGCCGCACGTTGATCAATACGCTGTATATCTGGGGATCCACGCTGTCCGGACCGCCTACGATAATTTGCGCTAAGTTAGAAACGATCTCGCCAGGGGATAAGGACATTCTACCAATACCCATGCAGAAAATTGCCGTCAGAATGGGCAGTAGAATCCATATCAAATTCCGCAGTACATGGTTTTTTCTGAGCGTGCTCATGTGCCTAGAATGCAGCTGCAGATTCCGGCGTCGGGTTCAGAATCTGATCTACCTGTTCGTCGGTGAGTTCCAGCCCGTAAAATTCACTGTAATAATCTTTGATTTCCTGCTGGATGTCTAGATCTTCAAACAGCTCAGGATACATCTGTTTTGCCATCCACTGGAGCATCAGCGGTGAGTCGGAAGACGGTGGGAACCAGTAGTACATGCCCAGTGGGATCTTATATACCCGCTGGTTTTGGACGGCTGCCACGCCACTCCAATCGTGCCCTTCTACTGCCGTGTTATTGTATAGGTCTTCTGGAGTATAGGCAGAAAAGCTGTTTAAGAAGATTACATCTGGGTTCCATTTGTAAATCTGTTCCATATTCACTTCTGCTACAAATGCGCCCACCTCATAACCTACGTTGTTTCCTCCAGTACTGGTAATCCAGTAATTGGCATAGCTGGTGCCACCTGCAGTGATGGCAGATTCGTTGTAATTAGAGAGGATCAGTGTATTTGGTTTTTCCTCCTCGGAAATGTTTGCCAGCCGATCTGCTACCATTTTCTGTACTTCTTCGCCATAAGCGATAATCCCGTCAGCGCGGTCGGATGGCCCCATTACTTCTTCTAATAACTCAATCCAGGCATTAAAATTGTCAATGGTATTGTAATCGTCGAATAGGGTAGTGGAAAAACCCACTGCTGGGATCCCCGCTGCCGACAGCGCTTCATAGTTTGCCGTCACATCGGCATTATAAAACACTACATCTGGGTCCAGCGCTATGAGTTCTTCTACATTGATTTCATCGCCACTGGCCCAGCCGTCTGGAATATCGGCCAGCCCTGGGTATGCTTCCCCTAAGATGGAATTGACCGCAGCGTTCTTAGAATCCGGATGAATGCCTACTAACCCCTCTGTAGATCCCATGAACATACAGTAAACAGAGGTCAACGGTGTCAATCCGCCAATTGCCACTCGCTCTACATTTGCTGGAAGTACTACTTCATTTCCCGCATGGTCTACTACAGTTTTCGTCCCTTGAGATTCTTCTGGCTCTTCTGCCGGCGCTTCGGAAACCGGTGCTTCAGAAGCTGTACTTTCCTGAGGCTGTTCCGAAGTAGTGGCTGTCTCCTGTGAGGAGCAGCTTGTGAGCATAAATGCCATACATAATACAACTGCTAGTACAATGGTTAACGTCCTTTTCATACCATACCTTCTTTCTTTGATAAAATATAATATTTCTAAGTTGGCAGCTGCCATACTTTAGATCTGTTTTGCCAGTGCTTCCGCTTTTTTCCCAATAAACGGCACGCATTTTTTCCAGTTAATTTTGCTGGACACCGCGGGTATGGGGAAATCGATCCACTGAGTGTTACTGCCTGGTTTTAACAGCCAACCCAGCATTGGGTCGGCAATGACTGTTTCACTACCGCCGTTGACCAGTGCCCCTAACTCCTTTTCGCCTGTGGCCTGAAAATCCTCCGGCCCTGCAATCTCTGGGCAAGGTGTAAAGATGTTTACTACCGAAATTCCCAAAAGGCCCTGCTCTTCCATGAGATAGCGCCGGATAGCATCTGAGATCACCTGTTCTCCCATGATCAGCACCCGTCTTCCACCGACAACTGGCTCTGGTATCACGCTTTTCCCTTCCCTGCACGCCTGCTCTAAAGCCTTCATAAGCCATGTCGCTTTTCCCACCGGTACTCCGACCACATATGGGATCCCTAGCTGTTCTTCCATATATTTGGCCATTTTCAGCCCGCTTTGAGAAACCACCACATTCGCCTGAGCGGATCCACAGGTAGCGATATCCTCCAGAGTAGTGCCCATGGCAATAGATGCGCCAACGGTATAACCCCATGCTTCCAATGCAGCTTTGATGTCTTGTGCGTTCGAATCGGTATAGAAATCCAGCGGCGTCAGCCCCAAGAGATTGATTCGGCCAGGCACGGTCTCCTCCTTTTTTACAAACCGCTTGACAAGGGCAAGAAAGGCATCGGCCACACCTGAGTCATATAATTTCAGCCCCGTGGTGGCAAATCCAAAGGAAGGCAGTCCTGTGCGCTGTTCCACTTCTCTGGCAAGGCCCTGAAAGTCCGTGCCTATGACCATGGGCACAGGGCTCCCTGTGATGCAGATGAATTTCGGTTTCATCTCTTCCGCCGCTTCTAATATCCTGCCAATCAGCTTTTCATCATCCCCGATAATCGCGTCTATTTGGCGCAACACCGAGCAATACACTTTGCTTTTTGATCCATACCAGCGCGGCTCGTCAAATCCTGTATAATTGCCGGTACAGCCGCAGGCATCGTGAATAATAATCATACCTCCCAACTCAAATAGCGCAGAGCATACACCTGAATAATCAGGCGCAAATGGAGGAAGTTGTAAGTATACCTGTTTCATATCACACCACCAATCCGCTGTCTTTTACCAGCTGTTCCAAATCATATGAATGCTTGCTTTCCCTGCGTATTTTTTTCATCAGGGATATCACCCCTGCAAACCCGTAATGCTCCCCGTCTGCCGCCAGTGGAACCACATGGGGCGATCCTGTATAATAGGCCGCTTCAAAGCCAATGCATAGTGCGTCTTTCTTGTCCTGCTCTTTGCCCACCATGGAAAAGCGCTCGGGCTGTAGAACGGCTACTTCCTGATGGTTTTCCTTAATCCACTTCATATGCTCTCGATCCACCGGAAGACACTCGGACACATATAAGGCGTCCACCTGGAATCCGTATTCTAGTAGCAGCCTGGCCAGTCCAAAAGTTCGATAAGTAGCGGCATAGTCGATACAGATGGACTGGCCATCTAGGGCTTTTGCCGTCTCCTTCACTTTATCCTCTGCTGCATGGCGTGTTTCTGATAAATCCGGAACCGGCAGTTTTAGCACTTCACATACCCTCTTTACTCCCTGCTCAATTTCATCAAAGGTGTAACTGACCGGCAGGTAGAGATACTCTAGCCCATAGCGCAGCTTCATCTGTTTGGCGGCATATAGCGCCAGTGGCGCTGTTACAATATTGAGCACACTCGAACCCATAGTCTGAAATTCATCGAAAGTCTGATACTGGCTAATGTGGTTGGTCTTAAATCCGTATTCTTGGAGCAGGCAAACCAGCTCGTTATCCTGTTCCGGTGCCAGATTGCTTCCGATGAAGTTGACGGCTCGTTCTTTTTTCTCAGGAAATTTCAGCAGGGAATACATGCTGTCCTGTATGGTCACTGCTGGCGGTGCCGGCCCATCTCCAGTAATGGGATTCATAAAGCAGACTATTGTCTTTGTCCCTGGGTACTTTTCGTTTAGTGGCCCTAAAAACACCTCATGATCTGTCCCTAGCAAGTTGTCAATGCAAGTCACAAAGATCATAAAGACCCGGGGCCTGGGCTTCATATTTCCTAGCAATTCGTCCACATTCTGCAAGATAAGTTGTTCATAACTGCCAGAGACGATATCCTCTTCCCGTATCATCATCCAGGAAATGCGATCGTCAATCCCAAGTTCCATAGAGGAAAGCATGATGTGGCGCATACACGCCGCGGGCCCGACGAACAGTTGATAGCTTTCTGGCACCTGCATCGCCATACGCACAATGCTCCAGCCGCCCCGCGCAGGAGACGCATATTGAAGAGTCCTGGTAAAATCACACATATTCACTGGCATTTTTTTGCCCTCCTTTTCCACAGATCTCCAGCACTCGCTTTGCCAGAATCCGATATTCCTTTGCCATCTCGCTTTCTGGAAAAGCCTCAATTACCGTCTTGTGCTGCCCTTCTGCCCGCTGCACAAATCTGCTGCGGGGAATCTTTTTTACAATTCTGGTCCCCACTTCTCTAGCAAATTCCTCTACCAGCTCCTCTTCCCGTTCTACATTGCGAGCGTTTAGGATTATGCCAGAAAAGGAAGCATATCCCCTCTTTTTAAAATTGTCGATTGCCAGAGCGATGTTCGCCGCTGCATAAAGAGCCATTTTTTCCCCAGAAGTCACCACAAATACGTCATCTGCATAGCCACCTCGTATAGGCATTGCAAATCCTCCGCACACTACGTCGCCCAGAACGTCATATAGAACGATATCCGGTTTAAATATTTCATATGCGTTTAATTCCTCCAGCTTTTCAAAAGCCGTAATGATGCCCCGGCCTGCGCAGCCAATTCCAGGAGTGGGCCCGCCTGCCTCTACACACAAGACACCACCATATCCCTCTTTTACAATATCTTCTAGCTGAATGCCGTCCCCTTTTTCTCTCAGGGCATCTAATACCGTAACGGCCTTGTCAATCCCCGATAAGTTCTGTGTGGAATCCGCTTTTGGATCACAGCCAATCTGCATTACCCGGTATCCCTTTTCTGCAAGGGCTGCCGATAAATTAGATGCTGTCGTCGACTTTCCAATTCCCCCTTTGCCATACAAAGCAATTTTGATCATCCGTTTGTTGTCCTTTCCCGTTATTTATCCCACCCAATAGTTAGTTTCAACTAACCAAATGAGAAAATAGAAAGGGGCATCTTACACCTCTTCACCCCTTTAGTTAGTCTATACTAACCACTAACTACTCTATCATTTTTTTATTTTTCTGTCAACTTAATTTTTCCATGAATACTTGTCATGTTATATCTTTACAAAATTTTCTATATACTTTCCCAATGAAAGTTAAAATTCCTTGTAGCATTTACCTTATCCAGTGCAATGCCCCATAGATTATGAAAATTCCGACCTTCGCTCTAACATGTATATTGGAAAAAGCTTTTTTCCTCTTATCTTACCCCTTTCACCTTTTGCTCCACAAACAAAAGAGCCCACAAGCAGGCTCTTTTTTCTCACCACAATTTTAGTCTAAAATGATACTCGCCACAAATTTCAGGTCCTCTTTACCCACATTCTGGATGCTGTGAGAGTGGCCACTATATGTCATCACCACATCTCCTGGGTGGAGCTCATAGGTCTGCCCATCCTCCACCACTTGAGCCGTCCCCTCTAAGATCCAATAGCTCTCCCCATCGCCTACATGTTGATGGTAGCCAATGGAATTGCCTGGTTTTAATGTGACCACAGAGTACAGCCGAGACTTTTCTGGCAGTTCCTGCTCTGTGAGCAAATGGGTAAACTGTGCTTCCCCAATTCCATCACATACACCCTGTTTTACTTCACTTTTGACTTCCTGCGCTCTTTTAATCATGCTTCTGTTACCTCTCCACTCTTATCATATTGGCCACATCGATAATCTCTTTGATGTATTTGATCTCGTCAATGGCCTTTTTCACGGAAATCTCCCTGGCTTTATGTGTCACAATCATCAGCGGCACACCATCTTGTTCTTCCTCACCCGGCTGTAAGATAGATTTGATACTCACGCCGTATTTGCCAAACACTGTGGCGATTTTTGCCATTACCCCTGGTTCATCCTTCACATTGAGGCGAATAAAGAACTCCGTCTCCCAGTTGTTTTCAAAGATAAGAGTGGGGGAGATTTCAGTAGTGTTGCTAAAAGTAGCATATTTGTGTTTTGCCACTTGGCAGGAGTAGATGATATCCGAAACAATCGCACTTGCTGTAGGTAGATCTCCTGCACCTTTTCCATAGAACATCACTTCGCCTACCTGACTACCATCCAAGAAGATGGCATTAAAAGAATCCTTTACATTGGCCAAAGGATGTGTTTTGGGAATCATGGTAGGATGAACACGCACCTGTACGGTTTCCCCCTCTTTTTTCCCAATGGCCAACAGCTTCACTTCATAACCCAGCGCTTTTCCGTACTGAATATCCAGCTTAGATATTTTCGTAATTCCCTCTCTATAAATATAGTCCACAGGAATTCTCGCATGGAAAGCCATGGAAGCCAAAATAGAAAGCTTATACATGGTGTCATATGCTTCAATATCGTTGGTAGGGTTGGCTTCGGCATAACCCAGTTCCTGCGCCTGTTTTAATACTTCATCAAAATCACGGCCTTCGTCCGTCATCTTGGTCAAAATATAGTTTGTGGTTCCATTGATAATGCCGAAGATCGATTTAATGGTATTGGCCTGCAAAGAATCCCACACAGTGCGCAAAATGGGGATTCCCCCTCCTACGCTGGCTTCAAAATAAAGACCTGCGCCATTTTCCTTGGCCACTTTCTCTAAATCCGGCCAATGACGCGCTAATAGCTCTTTATTTGCCGTAACCACTGTTTTAGAATGTGATAATGCCTTGGTAATAAACGTTTTGGCAGGTTCTATGCCGCCCATTACCTCCACTACCACATCAATCTCTGGATCGCTCACCACTTCTTCAATATCTGAGGCTTTGAGTTCCTCGGGGATGGGAATCGAGTACTGCAGTGCCAGAACTTTTTTTACTGCTAAGTCCAGGCCTTCTTTATGCATAATCGCCTCATGTTCTGCCTCAATTACTTTATATACTCCTGATCCAACTGTCCCCAATCCTAAAATTGCAATGTTAACTTTTCTCATCGTTACCAACTCCCTTTCGTCCTCAGATATTTTTCTTGTAAATATAGTATAGTCCCTTTAAGGTGAGCAAACTATTGACCTCATCGATTTCCTCTGTCTCAGCCGCGATAAGGCTTGCTAGCCCGCCGGTGGCGATCACCCTAGCTCTGCCCCC
>CAJJPW010000015.1 GCA_905193725.1 uncultured Eubacteriales bacterium | reverse complement strand
AAAAAGCCCCCGGCTGATCGTGACGTTTCACACCACTGCCGGGGCCATCGCCACAGAGCAGCTCTGCCGCCGCCTGGGGCTGGAGGGCAAACTGATCTCCGTTCCCCGGTGCATCACATCCGACTGCGGCATGGCCTGGTCCGCGCCGCCGGAGCTGCGGGAGCACCTGGAGACCCGGCTGCAGGAGGCCGGGATCGAATTTACGGACGATCAGGTCACTTGGATCGACTTCAACAACGACGAGACGAAGGCGCAGTCCACTGCCGCCGACTTCCTGACGGCCCATCCCGACAGCCGGAAGATCCTCTTCGGCGTCCTGACCGACCCCGCCTCCGCAGGCGTTCTGGCCGCGATCGAGACGGCGAAGCGCTCCGACGACTGCATGATCGTTTCCCACGGTGGCGAGGACGTCGGCATTGAGATGCTCAAGAAGGACAACTGCTTCCAGGGCACGGTCTGCTACGATCCCGCCAAATACGGCGAGGGCCTGATCCCGCTGGCCGTCCGCATTATCCATGGAGAGCAGGCCGAGGTCTACAACTATGCGCAGCAGTACATGCTGACCCGCGACAATCTGGGCTGACAGAACGAAAAGGGGATCTGGGGGCGCTGCCCCCATTCCTCTTTTTCACGGACGATTACGAGGAAATGGAGTGAACAACAGCATGGAGCATGTTCTGTTAAGCATGCAGCATATCAGCAAGAGCTATCCCGGCGTGCAGGCGCTCGACGACGTTTCGCTGCGGCTCGACCGCGGCCAGATCCTGGCGCTGGCCGGAGAAAACGGCGCGGGAAAATCAACGCTTATGAAGATCCTGTCTGGTTCCGTCACGCCGAGCGGCGGTACGATCCTGCTTGACGGCGAAGAGGTCTCGTTCTCAAACCCCAGACAGGCGCTTGACGCAGGCATCAGCATCATGTATCAGGAGCTGAATTATCTCAACGATCTGAGCATTGCGGAAAACATCCTCATCCATCAAAAAAGCACTGGCATCATCTCCAAGAAGAAAATCTACGCTCGTGCAATTAAGCTGCTGGAGCTAGTTGGGCTCAAAAAGCCGGTTAACCTTTTAGCAGGAGAACTCACTAGCGTGGAGCGGGCTTTAGTGGATTTGGCTTCTATCTTAAATATTGAGCCTCATCTACTCATACTAGATGAACCATTGCTGCCCTATTCTACTGCGGCACAAAACAACTTAAAGGGGATTATCCGATCTTTGACAGAGAAGCAGCATTCCGTGCTGTACTTTACCCAAAGCGTCAAAGATGCGCTTGCCTTTGCAGATCGTTTGATTATTCTGCGGGACGGCATCGCCGCCGGCGTATATGAAAAATCCGCCTGTACCGAGCGGCAGATCATCGCTGTAATGGCAGGCAAAACACAATACGAGGCGAAAAAAGCCCGGCTCACTCGGGAAATTCAAGAGGTCCTGGAAGTGCGCCATCTCACCAGCAGCGCCTACCACGACATCAACTTCCGCCTATATCGAGGGGAAATCTTGGGCTTGGTGGGGCAATATGAATCGGGTAAGAGTAAAGTGCTCACCACCTTGTGCGGTCTTCCTCCGAAGGCCCAGGGGCAAATCCTTTTGGATGGCAAGCCTGTGAATATTAAAAATCCCAGAGTGGCTCATCGTCTGGGGATTGCCTACTTTTCCGGCGTACAGAAGCATTCTGGCCTGGTACCTACGATGACTGTGCGGCAAAATATCTCGCTGCGTGCGCTCAATAAGGTATGCCACAGCGGCATGATCAATTTAAAGCTAGAGGATCATCTGGCTAAAACCTTTGCCCAGCGCGCAAGCTTGCCTCTTTCCCTTTTGGATGTTCCCATAAATAAGCTGCCCTATGGGGTTTGTCAGCGCATCCAATTGGCCCAATGCGCTGCATCCAGCCATGGAAAAATCCTGCTGTTATATCAGCCCACCTTGCGCATGGATCTGGCCTCTAAAAAGCTCATTTGTGAGATGATATATCAGTTAGCAGAGGATGGCTTTTCCATCATCGTCGCCTCTACTGAAATCGAGGAGATGACCAATTTATGCGATCGCATAATTGTAATGAATGGCGGCTATGCCGTTCGCGAGTTTAAAAAGTCCGAAATGGATCCAGAATACTTACTTGCGCTAACACAAAGCTGGGGGGAATTAGAACATGATTAAAACCATTATTGTGGACGACGAAATCTGGGTATGTAAGCTCATTTGCAACATCATCGATTGGGAAAAATACGGCTTTACCATTATTGGACAGGCACATAACGGCCAAGAAGCCATTAAACTCATCTCCGAGACCCATCCCGACCTGGTGTTTACCGACATTCGCATGCCGGGGATGGATGGCCTTGAAGTAGCTAAGCGCACAGCCGAGTTGGGTTTGGATACCAAATTTGTCATCATCAGTGGTTATAGCGACTTTTCCTACGCTAAGTCCGCCATCGAACAGGGTGTATTCGACTATCTATTGAAACCCGTAGAACCCAATGACCTAATTGCCCTGCTCAAGCGTCTGCGCGCCCAGCTGGATCAGGAGTCTGAAAAAGAGGCCAATTTGCAAAATCAGCTGGAAAAGAGCAAAAGGCATTCTCTTAGCCATTTCTTCCTCAATTATCTTACAGGAAATGCTAGGCTGCCCTCGGAAGACCCCATTGCCTACCTCAATAGCGAGTACAATAGCACCTTCGCCGACGGCATATTTCAGGTGTTTCAAATTATGTTGGATGAAAATATCGCCACTACTGCCGATATGAATCGAGATGTACTCAAACACATTGAGTCCAAATGGTACGACCAGCTCCAGCCCACCTGTTATGAAGTGTGCATTTTTCTCTTCAATTTATCCGTGGTATGCATTGCCAATTACAGTGTTCAGTCCCAAAAGAGCGTGGAGCTGCTAGTGAGTGATGCCTTTAAATACTGCCACATGCAGATCCCCAACATCTACCGGTACAGCATTACCCTAGGCGTCGGCACCCCACAAAATAGCTTTGCGGAAATTTCCATTTCCTTCCAGTCAGCCCAAGACGCCGTTCGCTCTCGCATTGTCCACGGCACCAACCGCGTGATCACTGCCGCCCCCGAGGCGGAAAAAATCACGACCCAGGATATCTCTGCCCTGTTTACTGCCCAGTACCGCAACCGCCTCATTCGCTATATTGAACAGGCAGATTCTTCGGATGCCCAGAGCATTATCAATGAAATTTTAGAGAAATGCCAGGATACCACCAACCCTTCTATGATCTTCACGCTGGCGCTCCACACCATCGACGTGATTTATACCACTATGTGCAGCGTAGCTCCCTCCTTTCAGGAACAGCATCCAAGAGATCACATAGAGCAGAGTTTAGAGTCCTGCCATTCCATCAGCCAGATCTCTGAATTCCTCATCAACCTGCTTCAGGAGGCCCGCCAGACCCATGAGGCGCATAATAACTCCACAACTTCTGTCATTACACTATTGCAGGATTATATTGACGAGCACTATAGCGAGAACATCAGTCTGGATGATCTGGCCAGCCATGTGTATTTGAGCCCCAAATACATCAGCGATGTTTTTAAAAGGAAAACCGGCGTAAACTTCAGCGAATATCTAGTCTCCCGTCGAATCGAGATGGCTAAGCGCTTTTTGCAGGATCCACGCTATCGCATTGTGGATATCTCGGAAATGGTAGGTTACCACGATTCTAAGCATTTCAGCAAGCTCTTTAAGAAGATGACCGGTATCACGCCTGCCCAATATCGCAAACTCTACAGCAATTAATTTAGGAGGGTGTTTTTTATGATGTTCTCTAAAAAAAACGAGTCAAAAATCGCCAAGAAAAAAAACAATCCTCTACAGTCCAGCTTGCTGCGCCTTTTTATCTTTTATACCGTAATCCTATTGATCCTCCCCTGCGTGTTCACCATCGTGCTGTCCGATAGTTTTACCAAACAGCAGCAGGACCTGGCCCAAACAGATGCTACCCTGGCCTTTCGAGAGCTAGAGCGCATTGTCCGTCTGGGTGAAGAGCCCACCTCTACTGCCGATGGCATTACCATATTGCAAAATGATCAGGGGGAAATTGTCTTTTCTTCCTCCACCGTTCCCGCTGATGTGGTATTGGACTCACCTTCCGATGGCTCTTCCCGCTATGAGTCAGAGGGGTATACCGTGTATCTTCAGTCATTTGGCGAGGATTATACGGCGTATTACGTCGCCCCCGCTCAGACAAATATTATGCTCATCACTGTGCTCATTCTTCTTTGTTATATCGTTATCTTTATCATCATTTTTTTCATCATCAAACGCCAAATCTATGAACCCATCACCCAGATTGAACGGGTTCTTCACGGCGTAGTCAAGGGGGAAATCGACTTTGATTTTGGGGAGCCCCAAAAATCCGATTCCAGCCCTTTGCACTCCATTTTTACCGATTTGAACTCCCTTACCAACACCATTAAGTCCCTTATGCTCCGGGAGTCCAATGCGCAACTCACAAAAAAGCAGGCTGAACTAGAGGCGCTGCAGAGCCAAATAAACCCCCATTTTCTATATAATACCTTGGAGTCCATTCGCGGACAGGCCATTGTCTACGGCCTGAAAGATATCGAGGTCATGACCCACGCCCTTTCCAAGCTCTTTCGCTATAGCATTAGCAATAAAAACGCTCTCGTCACTTTGGAAGAAGAACTGGCCAATGTGGACAACTATCTTTTAATTCAACACATCCGCTTTAACAACAAATTCGAGAAAGTGGACCTGGTAGATCCCGATACCTTGCAGTATCGCATCCCCAAGCTGATCATCCAGCCCATTGTGGAAAACGCCATCTATCACGGTTTGGAGACGAAGCTCGGCCGGGGGCACATTGAAATTTGCGCCCATATTACCCAAAAACGGTTGGTAATTAACATCCGCGATGACGGACTGGGCATTCCCCACGAAAAACTTAAGGCACTAAACGACTCCCTCAGCGGCACCAGCGAGGATCCCATTTCCTCCAAAGGGAGCTCTGTCGGTCTGCGCAACGTCCATAAGCGCATTCAGCTCCACTTTGGACAGGAATATGGCATGAATGTATACAGTACAGAAGGGGTGGGTACGGATATTCAACTCAACATGCCTTTGACCAAGTGAGAATATCTGAATACAAATAATAGTAAAAGATAATATTTTAAAACAAATTGCTAAAAAACAATTGACAATCCCCCTTATCCTCACTATAATAAAATCAATCAACCAAACAATTTACCTGCATACATTATTTACCATTTTAAAAAATCTTATCAAAGCAAGTGAGGTTTGTTTTGTTATGCCAGAAAACAAGGGGATTTTTACCTTGTAAAGCGGCTGACAATCCTCCTGCAAAAACATATCGTTAAGATTCTTTTATGATGCCTTTTTATCGATTTGTTCTGAATACGCAATCTGTGCATATGCATGCTTTAACAAGGATATCTTCATTTTTTTCTTTCCCATTTGAGATAAAAATGATGGATTCTGCAAATTCTTTATAAACCCCTAAGGAGGAAATACCTATGAAACAAGCGGTTTTAACTGCAGTAAAAACATTTGAAGTCAGAGATGTCCCTGTGCCAGAAGTGGCCAGCAATCAGGCGCTCATGCGCGTCCACGCCGCTGGTGTATGTGGCTCGGACATTCACGCCTACTATGGTGAACATCCATTTATGTCCTTCCCCATCGTTATGGGACATGAAGCCGCTGGCGAAATTGTTAAAGTAGGCAGCGACGTCACCAATGTAAAAGAGGGAGATCGGGTGGTAATGCGCCCACAAAAAATCTGTGGTGAATGCGTCCACTGCAAGAACAATCGGTATAACATCTGCAAGAAATTAGAAGTTTTAGGATGCCAAGATACCGGCGCTTATTCTGAATACTATGCGGTAGATGCCAGCTTACTATATAAACTGCCGGACAACATCTCCTACGCAGAAGGCTCTGCCATCGAACCCTTGGCAGTAGGCGTACACGCTGTAAAACGGGGCACAGCTGATATCAAAGGCAAAAAAGTCCTAGTTATGGGGGCTGGTACCATCGGCAATGTAGTGGCACAGAGCGCCAAAGGCATGGGGGCTGGTAAAGTGATGATCGCAGACATCTCCCAATTCAAATTAGATCTTGCCACCAAGTGCGGTATCGACGTGGCAGTAAATACCAAAGAGACAGATTTGGCCCAGAAGATCTTAGAGGAATTCGGCCCAGATGGTGTAGATGTAGTATACGAGTGTACTGCCAGCGAACAGGCGCTCAATCAACTGCTGGATATCATTGAAAAGGGAACTACCATCGTCATCGTCGGCGTATATGGCCACCCTGTAAAAGTGAATATGGCCAATGTACAGGATAGAGAGTACTCCCTCGTGGGCACACTCATGTACATCCATGAGGATTATGTGGACGCCATCGAACTAGTGGCATCTGGCAAGGTGGACTTAAACACCATTATTACCAATCACTATCCTCTCACTCAAGTAGCTGAGGCATATCAATACATCGATACCCATAAAAACGATGTACAAAAAGTCATTTTGGATATCTAATGAGGTAAATACAGGGAAAGTCTGACTCTCCCTGATTCTTCCCCTTCAGGCGGTAGCCGGGATATGCACTAGCATATCCCGAGCTAGCCACCCAGCCGGGGCACTGAACAGCCGGGGCACTGAACAGCCGGGACGTATTTGGATGGGAAATCTATGGCAACAAGCCAACCCATCGTCAAAACAAAAGATACTAATCGTTTCTAGAGCAAAGAGAGTAGCGACAAAGCACACTTTTCCGGTGCCATGTGCTGGATGCAACACTAGCACTAAACAAATCAGCTGACACAAGAGATCGCCAATATGTTGCACTGTAAATACGGAAAATCACGGAAACCTGCGGGTTTACCGATGCCATATTATATTTCAAAGAAGATTCCTAGAGTGAGCTCTTTGGGTTTTACTAGATCAATAAAGCAAATTGCTTATCTATACTTCTCACTTACTAAAATGAATTTAAAGGAGGTACTACCATGAAATTTGGAACATATTTTGCTTATTGGGAACAGGAATGGGCCGCCGACTACGCTTATTACTGCAATAAGGTAGCAAATCTGGGCTTTGATATTTTAGAGCTAGGGGCTGGCGCATTAGTGGAAATGGATGACAGCCAGCTAAAACACATCAAAGACACGGCTGACAGTGTGGGCATTTCCCTCACAGGCTGTATTGGCCTTCCTCCACAATACGATACCTCTTCTGCCGATGAGAGTGTACGCAAGGAAGGATTAGACTATTTGCGCAAGATCATCATTGCCCTGGAAAAGGTAGATGCTCATGTTTTGGGCGGCATTATCTACGCTTACTGGCCCTATGACTACAGCCAACCAGTGGATAAACCCGCTACCCGCAGCCGCAGCATCCAGAGCATGCTGGAAATCGCCGACTTCGCACAGGAGCATGGGGTTTTATTGGCCCTTGAGACGGTAAATCGCTTTGAGCATTTCCTCATCAACTCCAGCCAGGAAGCCACACAATTGGCCAAGGACATCGGCCATCCCAATGTAAAAATACTGCTAGACTGCTTCCACATGAACATTGAAGAGGATTTCTTAGGAGACGCCATCCGCACTTGTGGAAACTATCTGGGGCATTTCCATATTGGCGAGTGCAACCGGAAAGTTCCCGGCAAGGGACATATGCCTTGGGATGAAATGGGCAAAGCCTTACAGGATATCTCCTACGACGGCGCCGTGGTCATGGAGCCATTCGTCCGCCCGGGCGGAACAGTGGGCAGCGACATCAAAGTATGGCGCGATCTCTCTGGCAGCGCGGATGAGCAAAAACTGGATGCAGATATCAAAGAGGCATTGCAGTTTGTGAGACAAAAGTTCAGCAAATAGCAGGACGCGTACTGCTTAGAAAGGAATTCCTATGTATCTAGATCAAATATTCGGTTTGCAGGGTAAAGTTGCCGTAGTGACTGGCGGCAATAAGGGAATTGGCCGTACAGTTGGCCTAGGACTTGCCAAAGCGGGCGCGGAAGTGGTCATTTTATCTCGCTCCGACGCCAACGAAGCCATTGCCGATATCCAGGCGGCAGGGGGCAAAGCCTGGCACATCTCCACTGATGTCACCAACGAGCAGGAGGTAGATAGCGCTGTTCGCCAAATTATCGAGCGCTCTCAAAAGATCGACGTGTTGTTCAACAACGCTGGCATCACCCTCCACAAAGAAGTGCTCAAAACCACCCCTGATGAGTTTCGGCATATGATCGACGTAAACCTCACCGGGGAATATATTGTGGCCCGCCGGGTGGCTCAGACCATGGTGGACTTAGGGGTTGCAGGGAGCATTATCAACATGGCTTCTATGTCCGGCTATATTGTCAACATCCCCAATCTTCAGTGTGCATATAACACCTCTAAGGCCGCTATCCTCCACATGACTCGCTCTATGGCAGTGGAATTTGCGCCCTATCACATTCGAGTAAACAGCATTAGCCCTGGTTTTGTGGCGACACCCATGTCAGCAGATGTGGCAGAGGAATTAAAGCAGGCCTGGTATCGGATGATCCCCATGGGCCGCATGGAAGAGCTGGTTCCTCCCATTCTATATCTAGCCAGCAGTGCTTCTGGTTACACTACAGGTTCGGACGTTGTAGTAGATGGAGGTTACACCTGTTTATAAGTACTTCACTTCCAAATATATTTGAAATGCAGAAACCCTGTACCAGATGGTACAGGGTTTCTGCATTTCCCCATTTTTCAACCAATTTACCTGCACTTTCACCCCCAAGCGTATATTTCCTCTTCCTCTGCTCCATTGACTGAGCAGGAAATCTTTCTATTTACTCTGTGCTTACTCCCCTTTCAAGGGGAATTGCAAAGCTCTCATTTTCATGACTTGCACTACATCACAACGCTCTCCCGATCATCTCTCTCATCGAGACAATTATCTTCCTTCCCCTCGCTCTATGCTAAAAACACAAGCGATTGACTCTCTCCCGGAAAGTGCCAACGATTCCTTTACAATCAAACTGCAATATAATAGGCGCCCTTTATGAGAGCGCCTATTTTCTCTCTTTCTCAGGCACAGATCATGTGCGGAACCGTCTGCTCCTCCAGGAGTCTAAAATCACTACCAGAACGATCAGAATTCCCAAAATGACCTTTTGCCAGAAAGGCGTTGTGTTCAGCAGGTCTAAGCCATTGTTGAGTACACCAATGGTGATAACGCCGATAATCGTCCCGCCGATTCCTCCCAAGCCTCCTGCAAGGCTGGTGCCGCCTAAGGCCACTGCGGTAATGGCCTGCAGTTCCATGCCGCTTCCCATCAGACCATTTGCAGAGTTCATTCGTCCCATCATCACAAAACCGGCGATGGAGCAACAGAAACCGCATATAGTATGAACGGCAATTTTCGTCCCATCTACGCTGATGCCAGACGTGCGAGAGGCCTCTTCATTACCTCCCACAGCCATGATGTTCCGTCCACCGGTGGTATAGTTGAGATACACGTACCAAATAATTGCCATGGCCAAAAAGGCAAATACACTCAGTGGAATGCCCCACACCATGCCGTTGCCCAATTCTAACATCCCCGGGTCAATCCCCGAGATAGGCAGCCCATCTGTGAGCAGCAACGCCACGCCTTCCGCCACTTGTAGCATGCCCAGTGTGGCGATAAACGCCTGAATCTTTCCCTTTGTAACAATCACGCCGTTGATAAGGCCGGCCACCACGCCAATGACAATTCCCAGGAGTACTGCTGGTACTGGCGCAAATCCCCACTGAGTATTTGCCACTGCCATGGTGCAGCCTGATACTGCCATCATGGAACCTACCGAAAGATCGATACCACCTGTCAAGATGACTAGCGTCTGCCCGATAGCCATGATGCCCAGCGCGGAGGATTGTTTTATGATATTCACAAAATTGGAAACTTCAAAAAATACATCGCTTGCAAATGACATGTACGCTATGAGAATGAGCAGTATGAGCAGCGCACTGAATTTTTGCAGAATATTTACTATATTTTTACCCGTTACTTTGGATTTTGTCGTCATCGTCCTTCACTCCCTGCCGCTTTTTCTAAAATTAATTCCTGTGTACACTCCTTCGTATCCATAATCGCCGCCACTCTTCCCTTTTTCATCACCATGATCCGATCTGAGATGCCTAGAAGTTCAGGCATATCCGATGAAATTAAAAGAACGCTTGCGCCTTGGGACGTAATATGGTTAATGAGGTTGTACACCTCCACTTTTGCGCCTACATCTACGCCTCTAGTAGGGTCATCCATTAGGTAGAGCAGGGTATCGCTGCAATTCCATTTGGCAATTGCCACCTTTTGTTGGTTACCACCAGAGAGATCTCTGACCTTTTGCTTCCCACTTTCCGCTTTAATGCTCAGCATTTTTATGTACTTATCTGTGGCCGTCTTTTCTGCTTTGCGCAGCCGGAAGCCCAATTTGCTAAAACCCTTTTGTTTCGCCATGCAGATATTGGTAGAAATGGACATGTGAAGCGCCAAGCCATCTTTCCTGTCTTTGGTAACAAAGCCCAGTTTATTTTGGATGGATTTTTTAGGGCTTTTAGGGATAAAAGGCTGTCCGCAATAGGTGATCGTTCCTTTTCGGATTTTTCTTAGTCCAAATATTGCCTCTGCCAATTCGCTGCTTCCTGCTCCTACCAAGCCAGCTACCCCCAACACTTCACCCTTTTTCACGTCAAAGCTCACGTCATAAAAGAACTTATCGTCTGACAGATGGTCCACCGACAGCATAATCTCATTTTGTACTGCTGGTACCTTGGGATATTGCTCCTCTAAGGGACGACCAACCATCATGGTGACCAGCGTATCTCGGGAGATATTTTCCACATCGTCCAGCGTTTGGTCGATAGTGCTGCCGTCGCGAAGCACGGTCACACAGTCTCCAATTTGCGCTACTTCATCTAGCTTATGTGTAATATAGACAAAGGCAATCCCTTGCTCCTTTAATCTGCGAATCGTTTGAAATAATTTTTCCACTTCCACAGTGGAAAGAGATGAGGTTGGCTCATCTAATATGACGATCTTCACATCCCGAGAAATGACACGGATGATTTCACAGAGCTGTTGTATTCCCAGATCGTAATTTGACACGTTTTTATTGATATCCACGTCAATCTGCAGCTCAGTCAACATAGTTTTTGTATCTTTTAGTAGTTTTTTCTTCTTTACAAAACCCAATTTATTTTTGGGCATATGCCCTAGCCAAACGTTTTCCGCTATGCTCATATAGGGAATGAGCGATAGCTCCTGATATACCATCCCAATTCCCATGGAGAGCGAATGATCAGGGGATTTCACCGTTATCGGTTTTCCATCCAGCACAATTTGGCCACTATCTGCTTTGTACACGCCGGATAATATCTTCATCAGCGTGGATTTGCCCGCGCCATTTTCTCCCAGTAGCACATGAACCTCGCCCTTTTTTACGCTGAAGTTCACATTCTGCAGCACAGGCGTACCATAAAAACTCTTGTTGATATTTTTCATCTCTAAGATATATGGAGAAGACAAATTGATTCCCCCCTTTATAATAGTTTAAGAAATAAAAAATGTATTTTATGGGGTGTTTTTCGAGCACTCTTAGCTATCAATAGCACTCTGCTGTGCGCAGTGCGCACAGCAGAGAAATGAGTAAACTTATGCTCCGGCTTTAATGGCCTCCCAGTCAATGGGATTGAGCTTTGGATTTGGATAGAAGTCATCTGCATTGTCGATGTATTCTGTCCGCGGATTGATATTATACTGTTCTGGAATCTCCATGCCCTGTACCAGCATGCAGGCGTATTGTACGCCATACCAGCCCCAGTCAGGGAATCCATGCCAAGTTTCAGCAGTGAGCTGCCCCGCGCGAATCATATCTACGCTCTCGGAAGTACCGTCGTTGGTGATGACGATCACTTCATCTTCCCGTCCAGCGTCTTTTACCGCATTATAGGCACCAATGCCCATTTCATTGGAGGACGCATAAATGGCATCCAGCTCTGGGTTGTTTTGCAGAATATTTTCTGCCGCTTCAATTCCCTTTTGTCTATTCCAATCTGCCGCTAACATCTGTACTACTTCGATGTTGGGGTATTGATCGATGACTGCATGGAAGCCCTCGTTTCTCTGATTAGAGAACAGATCTCCAGCGATTCCTTCAATAATTGCTACCTTACCAGAGATAGAATTTTTATCCACATCTTGATAAATACTTTCCCACCATTCTAGGTCTAACATGCCATCTTCCGGAGGAGTTGCCTGCTCTCCTTCCCCTAGCACGCCTGGGCCTCCAAAAGCATCTAACATGCTATAGGCGGATACCGATGCTGCCTCTGCATTGTCAAAACCTATGTAGGAGGCAATTTCAATATCTTCCTGTTTCTCCAGCATATTTACCATGATAACGGGGATTCCCGCCTCATTTGCCTGCTGGATGCCAGGCTTTACTGCTTCCACTTCTGCCGGGGAGATGATAATGACGTCTACGCCCTGCTGAATGAAGTTTTCAATACTTTCGATCTGTGCAGCTGCATCGGTATGAGTGGTATTGGAGCGGGTGATTACCTCTACATCCAAACCGTTTTCCCTTGCCTCAGCAGCGGCTTTTTCCATATAATCTGTTGCCGTCTTAAACACGCCAGTGATATCCGGTGGGCACCATCCAATAGTGATCTTGGTCGCTTCCCCTTCTGCTGGCTCTGTTCCTGTCTCCTCTGGAGCCTGGCTGGTACTATCTGATGGTTCACCAGAAGGCTGTTCCTCTGCCGGTGCACCGCATGCCGCAAAGACCATGACTGCCAGAAGTAGTACAAGAATGAGACTTACGACTTTCTTCATAATCATTTCCTCCTTAAAATTTATTTAGTTTTATTTGGAATAATCTCATTATATGTTTTATATAAATAAAATTCGATTCACAAAAGTAATAACTTTTACTATGACAAATGTCATATTTTTCTTTTTATGATTCAGTTAGCTTATTCCTATGGTATAATAGGTAAAAGAAATTTTTTCACGTCTCCAGACTCATTTGGATTTTGTCGTTATTAATACTAGCAGATAGTGTGTGAAAAATAAACTGTAATAGGGGCAGCACCATTTTGTTTGGCACTTACTTGCCCTATGATCTAATAGGAGGCTACGATGGACTCGCTTCGTCTTTACAACATCCGCAAGGGCATGCTTTTATTCAATTCCTGTATCATACTGGGCATATGCGCCGTCCTTTTGCAGTGCACCACCTATATCACACAAAACGGTCAGGCATTGAGTTTTATTTTCCAAGTTAATGCGATACCGGCTCCTCCCAGCGAAGTTACCCTGCGCTGCATTGTCATGCTGCTTCTCTTTGTGCTCAACATCACTTTGCGGGAGAATTCTCCCTACTTTACTCGCTCTTCTATGGCGTGTACCATCTCCTATTTGGTGGATATGCTTCTGTGTTTTGGCCTGTTCTCCCAGACCAACTACATTTACAATGGCATCTTTTTACTCTGCATTGC
The DNA here is from genome assembly GCA_905193725.1 of uncultured Eubacteriales bacterium. Classification (GTDB taxonomy): domain Bacteria; phylum Bacillota; class Clostridia; order Christensenellales; family Christensenellaceae; genus CAJJPW01. The sequence goes on along the minus strand of CAJJPW010000015.1, from coordinate 6,711 downwards.
CCACACGTTTGACTCCAGCATCAAAAAACCTCAGCAGATTGTTCTCATGGTGCTGTATGTACTCATATACATTTTCTGTGAATACGATCTGTTATCCCATCGGTTTCATATTCTCTCCCTCAACGAGTACTTGGCTTATGTAGACGCCTCAGTGCGGCTGACTGTGTACACCCTAAAGAGCATCTTTGCCTCCCTCAACATCGTCATCTTCATCGTATACATGTATTTCTGCGTCCAATACCAAATCAAAGAAAAATCTAAGATCAACCAGCTCAATGAAGAGCTGGAGCTGGCCAATATTCAGCTAAAACATATGGTCAACAAATCCGAGGAAAACGCCAGAACCCGGGAGCGCAATCGCCTTGCCCGGGAAATACACGATATTCTAGGCCACTCTCTTACAGCCATTACCACTGGGCTTGTAGCCTGTAAAGAGCTGATGGACCGTCCAGAAGATCTGCGTCAGAAAATCGATCAGCTCTCCAATGTAGCCAGCAATGCGCTAGTGGAGGCGCGGCGCTCTGTCAAGCAGCTCCGACCGGATTCTCTTGTGAAGTCCTCCTTTTATCCTGCCATACAGGAGCTGGCAGATAACATCTCTCAGGTCACCCATACTGAGGTGTCCTTTACTTACATAGATGAAGGGAAACTCACTCCCATGCTCGAAGACGTGCTCTACCGCATTATTCAAGAGTGCATTACCAATGCTGTGCGCCACGGCCAGGCGACACAGATTCACATCTTTTTAGAGGTGACGCTGCACCACATTAAGCTAGACATCTCTGACAACGGCATCGGGTGTGAGCAGTTGACAATGGGCTCAGGTATGACAGGCATGGCCGAGCGCATTGCTGAATTTGAAGGCACCATCCACTATGAATCAGATAGCGGATTTTCCATTCATATCTTCATCCCACGAAAGGAGGAATCCTATGAACACTATGCCCGATAGACAGATTCCCATTCGCGTTTTGGTAGTGGAGGATCAGGAACTCATACGGGAGAGTTTTGAGATCATCCTCTCCAATAAGCCAGATATCCAGGTGGTAGGCACTGCCAGCAATGGTGAAGAGGCGGTTTTATTGTGTGAAAAGCTGGTGCCCGATATCGTTCTTCTAGATATTCGCATGCCCAAAATGGATGGCGTCACGGCCTGCAAGAAAATCAAAGAGCGCAACCCAGGGATTAAAATCATCGTGCTCACCACCTTTGACGACGATGAATACATCTATAACGCCATTCGGTACGGAGCCAGCGGATACATTTTAAAGGGCATCTCTGTAGATGAGCTAGTGAGCGCTATTCACACCGTTTGGAAGGGCGGCGCCATGTTAAACCCCAACATCTGCTCCAAACTCTTTCAGTTTTTTTCGGAAATGACCTCCGAGCGGCCTCATCCCCCCAGCCCCACTCCCGTGGCCATTCCTCAGCTCAACGCAACGGAGAACAACATCGTACAGCTCATCTATCAAGGTCTTTCTAATAAAGAGATCGCACATAAACTGTTTCTCAGCGAGGGCACTGTGCGCAACAGCATCAGTACAATTTTGTCCAAATTACAGCTGAGAGATCGAACACAGATTGCGCTATACTACATTCACAAGCTGTATGAATAATCCTTAGTCCTTTTGTCATACGATCTATTTTGGAGAGTTTGTGGATTTTGGTAGATTTGAGATACGCATTTGAGCGCTTTTCTCCTTTTCTTTGTGGAAAAATACTCCTTCTAGGGAACTTTCCAGTGTATTTTTGAGAATGCGCTCGCTTCCCTCTCTCATCCATTTTCTCTATTTAAAATGGACAATACCCCTCATGGATCTCCCAATATGCCAAGAAAGGTGCAACAAAAAAGCAGATACCCAATGATATCCGCTTATTTTCTCTTGTCGAGCTGTAGCGCCTTTTATATTTTACAGCTGTTTTTATCTGGGAGGCGTGTCTATCATATCTTCGCCCCAATATCTTTCGTCTTATGGGGGCACTTTTCACCCCACTTATGATGACCAGAATATAAAATATCCCAAATGACTATGGCGTACTTCTCGCCCTTGGCTCTTCCTCATTCACTTCCAGCTCTTTTGGTACTCTCTAAGCCAGAAGGTAGCTGGCGTGGGATTGGATGTATCCCAGAATGGTATCCTCGATGAGCTTATGTCCCTTTTCATTGGGATGAATGCCGTCGATGCACAAAAACTCCCGATAGTCCTCTTTTTGCAAAAATGCCCCTCTGATGTCAATGAGGCGGGTTTTGGTGGCCTGTGCCACTCTCTCTACCGCGCAGGAATACCTCTCATGCCACCAATAAATTTTGCATACATCTCCCAGCCATTTTAAAATCTCTTTGCCCTTGGATTCGTCTCCCCCCGTAAACCATTGGAAGTACTTCGGAGCGTCCAGAGGTGGCAGGTTGAGCAGCACCGGGGTTTTCCCCCGCAAATTTAACTCCTTCACAAAATGCGTCAGATTCTCTTCAAACGTGTTGAGCTCTGTCCGGGGGCGGTGGTCTTTGGAGGGGTCTTTGGCGATCTCATCCCAGTTAAAATCGCAGTCATTGCCTCCAAACTCTATGAGCACTAAATCAGGGTCCTCCTTCTCGACCCTAGCCGGCGCAATTTTGAGCGCCTGTGTGAGGGTGCTGCCGAATCGGGAGACGTTTGTCACAGTAAATCGGATTTTCTTAGTGAGCGTGTTGATAAACCCATTTTCCAGCGGACAATACCGCTTTTTTTGTTCATTATACACAATCCCCTTGGAAAGAGAATCCCCCAGTACTAGTATTTTCTTAATATCCATATATGGCTCCTATCATCGACCATTTGGTCTGTTGGTGTCTCATTACATGTTTACAGTATATAATAATTTTATGAATAAACCGTGATCATTCTGCCTGTCCCTTGTAAATTATGAGTATATTTTGGCCGAATTTCCTTTGCTTTATACTTTTAACAGTTCCTCTAGATCGAGCGCTGGCATTTTCAGTGCACAGTTTATAATGCTGCCATCTAAAATTCCAAAGCATGCCATGGCCCACTTTTTGGCGTAAACCGGTGATATCTCCAGCCTCGCCAGACCCACTTCTGCCAGCGTCTGCCACTCGGCATATTTCTCTCGCCATCTTTTCAGCAATCGCTGGTTGCCAAAGGCCGCCTCATTCATCAAGCTAATATGTAATTTAGCCTGCTCCTGGCTTTTGGTAAAAATCCCAACCAGCTCCTGGAGCGCCGCTTGGGGCCGTTTAAGGCTCTCCATATGCCCTAACCACTCAAATAGCTGCCGGTTGATCTCCTTAAAGTAGTTCTCACACACCTGCAATACCAAATCTTCCTTGGAGGGGAAGTAATAGTACAGCGTGCCCTTGCTCAAGTTCACAGCCTTGGCGATATCCGCAAAGCTTGTAGCCTGCACACTTTTTTGCGTAAGAAGTTCCATGGTCTTGAGCAGGATAAACTCTCGATTGTTTTTTAAATCCTTGTCTTTTTTTCCCATACCACACCTATTATTTAGTCGTACAACCGACCGACAATTTCAATATAACATAAGTTAATAAATTATTCAACTTATTATAGTTGCGCAAAATGTAAAAAAATCTTAAAATAATAGGTATTAATCGGGAAGGCGGTTCTTTTGTGAAAAAGTACGTACGAGGTTCTATCAACAGTGGGCGCCGGGTGCGGCAACAGCCCCTGTGGAAGCGCATTATAAAGAATAAAATTTTTTTGCTCAGCGTCTTAGGAGCGTTGGTGCTGGCAGCCATCATTCTGATCATGGTTGCAGCAGGCCAAGGTGAGAAGGATACAGCGCAGCTGGACGGGCAAAAAGAGGAGATCACCATCGCCATCTGCGACTACGAAAATTCCTTTTGCAGACAAAATACCCAGACCGGTGAATATGAGGGATTCGAAATCGACTTTATCTCCTCCCTGGTACAGCGAATTTACGGGGATGAGATTTTTATCGAGTTTGTGCCCCATACCTCACAAACGGCTTCTGCCGCTGTGGTGAGGGAGGAAGCGGATCTTGCCGTTGCCATGCTTCCCTCAAACATCTCCAAAACACAGGGATTTGTCATCACCGATTCCTACTATCAAGATGAGATCGCTGTTTTAGTGAGGCAAGATTCTCCCATCGAGTCTTTAGCAGATCTCGATGGCAAGAATGTGGGCGTTTTGTACACCATGATGTCCGAGACCATTGTGGAGGATTACATAAGCGACAATCATCTGAATACCAAGCTCATTATGCTGGCCTCGCTGGAAGATTGCGCAAACGAGTTAGCCAACGGCACGCTGGATGCTGTCATCGGCCCCAAACAGCATCTCATGTTGGCTTCCTACGAAAATGGCAGGTATTTGAGCGATTCTTTAGGCAATATTGGCTATCGGGTGGTGCTAAACCCTGATACTTCGGGGAACACAAAGTCCATATACAATAGCGAAATTGAGGAAATGCTAGACGATGGAACTATCCAAACTTTGACAAATAAATGGAATTTAGACTATCTATTTTAGGGGAATATCGTATATAATAAAGAGAGTGATAATGAGCTGCCAGAGAAATTTTTCACTGGGCAGCTCCGTGCATATGCCATACGATTACAAAATACGAGAGGTTAATGAGATATGAAGGCAGTTGTAACAGTCATCGGAAAAGACCAAGTGGGCATTATCGCCAAAGTGAGCACCTTGCTCTATGAAGTCAATGCCAATATTTTGGATATCAGTCAGACCGTGCTGCAAAATGAGTTCTTTACCATGATCATGCTCATCGAGCTGAGTGAGATGAATGTGGACTTCCCCACATTGAAGGCAAAGTTAGAAAAATGCGCACAGGAGAGCAAGACGGATATCAAAATTCAGCGGGAGGAGATCTTCACCGCGATGCACCGCATTTAGCTGGTGCTATTTTTGCGCCCATAGACCGGTTTTCCTCATTTTGGGTGCAGTTTTTTGTTGCTACTGAGTTCAGTACCTAATAAAGCGAGGTTATCAAATTGATTAATACCAAGGATATTTTAAAGACCATTGACATGATACAGAGCCAGTGCCTGGACGTGCGCACCATCACCATGGGCATCTCCCTGCTGTCCTGCGCCCGCAGCGACCCCAGGCAGGCCTGTGACGCCATCTACGACAAGATCACCCGCTGCGCCGAAAATCTGGTGGCCACCGGCGAGGCCATCGAGAAGGAATTCGGCGACGGCGAATAAAAGCGCATCTCCCGATCAAAAGCAGGGCCGCAACAGCGGCCCTGCTTTTTTGCGTCTCCGTGGTCAGAACGGCAAAAAGCGTCCCCATCTGCCGGGCAGACGGGGACGCGCCAGTGTGCTGTATTTTCGCGTGCTCAGCGGTTTTTCAGCGCCTGGATGAGCACCTTGCCGGTGGCGTTCTTCGGCAGCTCCGGCAAGAATTCCACCTCACGCGGCATGCGGAACGACGGCATGTTGGCGCGGCAGAATGTCTGCACCTGCTCGACCGTCAGTGACCGGCCGGGCTTGCAGACGATGCTCGCCTTCACGTGCTCGCCCCACTTCGGGTCGGGCATGCCGTAGACGGCGGCTTCGGCGATCTCGGGCATTTTCAGCAGCACGTCGATGACTTCCTCGGGGTAGATATTCTCGCCGCCGGAGATGATGAGCGAATCCTTGCGGCCGCGCAGGTAGAGATAGCCGTCCTCGTCGAGATAGCCCACGTCGTGCGTGAAATACCAGCCGTCGCGGATCACGTCCGCGGTCTTTTCCGGCATCTGATAGTAGCCGAGCATCATGCCCTGCCCGCGCACGCAGATCTCGCCCTCCTCACCGGCATCGCACAGCGAGCCGTCCGGCCGCACGATGCGCACGGCGGCGCCGGGCAGCGCCCGTCCGACCGAGGTGAGATACCGTCCGCCGAGGATCAGGTGATCCTCCGGGAGCAGCGCCGTGACGGTGCTGGACATCTCCGTCATGCCGTAGGACTGATAAAAGCGGCAGTTGAGCCGGTCGAGCGCGCGCCGCAGCAGATCCGGGGAAATGGGGCAGGTGGAGTAGTTGATGACCTTCAGCTGCGACAGGTCGTAGTTTTTGCGGTCCATCTCATCGAGGATGCCCTGCAGGATCAGCGGGATGACGCCGATGGCGCGCACCTTTTCCCGCACGAGACTCTCCACATAGTCGCTCACGGTGAAGTTCGGGATCATGATGAGCTTACCGCCGGTCGCCAGCGTGAGATAGGCGCCGGTGCACGCGGAGTGGAATAGCTGCGAGATGTACTGATAGACCTGCCCGTCCGGGAACTCCAGCGTTTCAAGCATGCTCTCAAGCTGGTTGAGATAGCGCGCGTGGGAGTAGACCACGCACTTCGGCCGCCCGGTCGTGCCACTCGTGTGCATGTGGTAGGCGGGGGCGTCGGGCGCAACGACGGTCTCCACCGGCGTGTCCGGCATACCTGCGAGCAGGGAATAGAGGGCGGAGCGGCCGTCGGCTTCCGGCGTCAGGGACAGGAACGTGATGCGTCCGGCATAGTGCTGCCGCAGGGCGTCGCCCCAGTCCTCGCGCTCCGGCTTGAAGAAGGCACACCGGACCTCGTTGAGATCGAGCAGGTAGGTCATTTCTTCCGGCGCGAGCCGCCAGTTGAACTTGACCACGGTGCCGCCCAGCTTCAGGACCGCAATTTCCGCGATCATGACCTCCGGGCAGTTGCGCGAGATGATGGCGACGCGGTCGCCCGGCGCAAT
>CAJJPW010000014.1 GCA_905193725.1 uncultured Eubacteriales bacterium | reverse complement strand
CCCTGCCACAGGCGAAGTATTCGATACGGTACCTGCTGCCACTTATGAAGACACCCAAGAAGCTTTAGAAAATGCCAAAAAGGGATTTTTAGAATGGTCTCAAACACCTACCCATGAGAGACTATCCATTCTCTATCATTTTGCCGATATGTTAGAAGAAAACGCTGAAGAGCTGGCACAAATCGCTTGCCGCGAAGGCGGGAAGGCCATCACCCTTTGCAGATCCGAAATAGCTGCCGCTCTTGTAGTATTTCGGGGGTTCTTTGAAAAGGCTCGGAGCTTATATGGCGAGACCTTTGTTCGGGACACCGAAGAGCGGATTATTAATGACTTTGCTTTTACTGTAAGAGAACCTTTAGGGGTTGTAGCATGTGTCATCCCCTTTAACTATCCTACCGAACTTTTCGCTCATAAAGTTGCGCCAGCTTTGGCTGTGGGCAATGCTGTCATCATCAAACCAGCCTCTGACACGCCGCTGGCCAATATTTTTGTGACAGATCTGCTCATCAAAGCAGGCGTCCCTGGAAATGCGTGCCAGATCATCACAGGCAGTGGTGCCAAAATCGGCAAATGGCTGGCGGAGAGCGAAAAGATCAATGCCATTAGCCTCACAGGAAGTACTGAAGTGGGCATCGAGACCATGGGCAACTGTGTCAAAAATCTCCACCACTGTTTCCTGGAATTGGGCGGCAATGACCCCATGATTATGTTAGAAGATTGCGACATGGACCTAGCAGTTCGCGAGGCAGTAAACGGCCGCGCCTCCAATGCTGGTCAGACATGTTGTGCCAATAAACGGTTTATCGTACAGAATTCCATTAAAGAGGAATTCACACAGAAATTGAAGGCGGCTTTAGAGCAGGTAAAAGTGGGAGATCCCACCTTAGATGAAACCACCTTTGGACCGGTTATCAGCGAGCGGGCTGCTAAAGACGTAGAATCCCAAATTCAGCACACCATAGACCAAGGCGCAAAATGCATTTTAGGCGGCAAGAGAAACGGTGCATTTATCGACGCTACTCTGCTGGTGGACGTCACCCCCGATATGGATATTGCCGGCCCTCTGGAAGTATTTGGCCCTGTATGGCCTGTCATCGGTTTTGACACTGTGGACGAGGCTATTCAAATCGCCAATCAGATCCCCTATGGCCTGCAAAGCGGCGTGATGACCAAAGACATGAAAAAGGCCTTTAAAGTGGCAAGTGCGATGCAGGCAGGGGGCTGTGTCATCAACGGCTCTGGTAACTACCGCAATGCCAATCAGCCCTTTGGAGGCTACAAGATGACCGGCCTCGGCAGAGAGGGAATTGCCCATACATTGGAAGAGATGACCCAGATGAAAACTATCGTTCTAAAGGGAATTTTCTCCGAATAACATTTGTTACACGGGATTTGCTGCATCCATAAGTCTATTCCTTACAGCGCAAAGTGGCACAGTTCCTTGGCTGTGCCGCTTTTATTTGCTACAAACGGCCCTTTGGAGTTGTCAAGCCCCAGAGGTCATCTATCTTTTAGATCTCTTTAACAATTCAATAGAGAGCCCCTTTGGTTTTATTTGGGCTCTCTATGTTTTGGAGATCTCATTATGGTGAAATATAAAACCTTGTCTTCTTACACGCTCCTTTCCCTTCCATTTGAGCGTCAATAACCCTGCTTATTTAATCTCCTTTTTCCGGAATATCATGAGTCCTAGCAGCGTGGCAACCAGCCCATGGCCTAATCCCACTACCACACACCTTATGATATCCATGTTCTGCAGTGCTTCTCCTGTCAGCAAGTTAAACTGTGGCATAATCAGCCACTCATAGATCTTAGCAAACACAGGGGATACGCTCATACCCAACACCTGGACGAGAGGCGCTACCAGGGCAAAGAGAAATACATAGAGGATGGCATATAACGTACTGCTCTTGATCAAAAAGGCCAAAAAATTGCTGATGCACAGCGCACCAATCCACAGGGGTAAAGCCAGCAACATGCGGCCAAGTACCAACTGTGTAATTTGAGCCGCTCCAATGCCATCCGACACCCCCAACAGAACCCAAGCGCCGCCCAGCGTGATGGCAAAAATCACCGCCATGCTGAGGATCGCCACAATCAGTTGGGTAAAGAGTTTGCCCAAATAATAGCTGCTTCTAGGCATGCCAAAGGACAAGGTGTTTTTCATGGTCTGATGCTTGTACTCCTCAGAAAACACTGCATCTGTGATGGGTGCCACGAAATACACTCCAATGGACAGCGCTTGCAACAGCATACTGGCAATATGTTCATAATAGGTCCTGTTGTCAGCAGAAAAACTGGGATTAGTAAAGTAAAATATCAGCACCATTCCCAAGATCAGCAAGCAGGTAATGCCTACGACCAGGTAGACATATGGCCGGCGAGCCGTTTTATATAGTTCGCTTTTTATCATATTTAACATGCTCGTTCCCCTCCTTAAAACTGCTTAAGCAGGGACAGATAGTAGTCCTCTAGGTTAGCGCCTCGGCTGTTGATCTCAAAGATATTCACATCATTTCGGATCAGCACTTGAGTGAGCTTTGCCGGTTCCCCTAAAAAGGCGTATATCTTCATGTGGTTATCCGGCAGCACTTCAAAATCCCTACACTGTAGCTCATTTTCCAGTACAGCCGCCGCCTTTGCCGTATCGTCCACCACAATTTCAATGCACTCCCTGCACGCCTGCTGGATCTCTTTTGCTGTAGTCTGCTGCAACAGCCTGCCCTCGTCGATAAAGCCATAGTGGGTGGCCAAATTGGAGAGCTCACTCAAAATGTGGCTGGAAATCAGGATGGTGATGTGCTCCTCCTCATTGAGCCGCAGCAGCACCTTTCGGAGGTGAACGATGCCCATAGGGTCCAGCCCGTTGATCGGCTCATCCAAAACCAGCAGTTCGGGATGGCTCAGCATTGCCAGCGCAAGCCCCAGCCTCTGCTTCATGCCCAGCGAGAAGTTTTTAAACTTCTTCTTCCCAGTGTTCTCCAACTCCACTAGCTCCAGCATTTCGTCTACACTGTGTTTTCCCGGTATGCCTCGCTGAATTCGATAGTATTCTAGATTTTCTCGAGCGGTCAAAAAAGGGTAAAAGCTGGGGGTCTCTACCACCGCGCCTAATCTTCCTCTTCCCTCTCTCAGCCCTTCCTTAGAGGACCCGCCAAATAACTCGATCTCCCCGCTAGTAGGGATGGATTGGGAGGTGATGAGCCGCATCAGTGTGGTTTTTCCGGCACCGTTTTTTCCCACGAGCCCGTAAATTTGCCCTCGCTCTACTTGCAGGTTCACATGGTCTACCGCCATAAATGAGCCATATTGCTTGCATAGGTTTCTTGTCGTCAGTACGCTCTCCTGCATAATATCCGTCCTTCCTTACTTTATATGAGTAATATTGTAAGGGATAACCTTCAAAATTTCCTAAAGAAAACCTTAAGAAATTCTTAAAATTACATTTCTTTCCACAAAAAAATCCCGCCACAATAGCAGGATTTATCACACTCATACACATGATACCTAAACTCTTTTGTTATTCCCTTCCGTTCCAGCAATAGGTGCACAGTTTGCACGGGTCAATGCCCACGGATTTTTTCAGATCGTCTAGCCGATGATAACGCAGCGAAGTAAAGTGCAGTTCTTTTCCCACCTGTTCTGTCAGCGCTGCATGGCGGTCTGTATCCGGGTTTGCATACTCTTGCAACAGCTCCATATCCACATTCTTTTCCCGCTGAGCAATTTTTTTGCGAGCAATCAAATCCATATCCGATGTGGAGCGAGAGAAGTTGAGATATTTGCAGCCAAATAAAATGGGCGGGCATGCGGAACGCACATGGACTTCTTTTGCGCCGCTCTGATATAAAAACTCTGTCGTCTCTCGCATTTGTGTCCCCCGAACAATAGAATCATCTATCATAAGCAATTTTTTGTCCTTAATTAGGCCTTCCACTGGGATAAGCTTCATGTGGGCGATCAAGTTCCTCATCGACTGTTTTTGAGGCATAAAGGAACGGGGCCATGTAGGGGTGTACTTGATAAATGGCCGCGCAAAGGGGATACCTGAATAGTTAGCATATCCAATGGCGTATGCCGTACCGGAATCTGGAACGCCTGCCACCAAGTCCGGCTGAACGTTATCCCGAGATGCAAGAATTTTTCCGCTAGTATAACGCATTTGCTCTACATTGACTCCCTCATAGTAAGTAGTTGGATATCCATAATAGGTCCAAAGGAAAGTGCAAATTTTCATCTCATTTTTAGGAGGTAAAATCTGCTCCACGCCATCCGGTGTAATCAGTACTACTTCCGCCGGGCCCAACTCCCTCAAATCTCGATATCCTAAATTTAAAAAGGAGAAACTTTCCGAGGCCACACAGTAGCCATCTTCCTTTTCTCCTAGCACAAGGGAGGTTCTACCTACATTATCTCTCGCCGCGTAAATTCCGTCTTTCGTCAGCACCAGCATGGTCATCGAGCCATCGATAAACTCCTGTGCATATCGAATGCCCTCTGCCAGTGTTGCTTGGCTTCCAATGAGCGCTGCCACCAGTTCTGTGGGGTTAAGTTTGCCATTGCCCATCTCCGAAAACTGTGCAAAGTGGTTTTGGAAACACCGCTCTACTATTTTATCTGCATTATTAATGCGCCCTACAGTTGCCACTGCATATGTTCCTAAGTGAGAGCGCACCGTCAAAGGCTGAGGAGCAGTATCTGAAATGCTGCCAATGCCCATAGGGCCTGTTAAGTCCTCCACGTCCTGTTCAAATTTTGTGCGAAAAGGAGAATTTTGAATTCCGTGAATGGCCCGCAGAAACCGTCCTTCTGAATATACCGTCATCCCACCGCGATACGTACCTAGATGGGAATGGTAATCCGTCCCAAAAAACAGGTCATACGCGCAATTATCTTTTTTTGCTACACCAAACAAGCCGCCCAACTGTTTGTCCTCCGTTCGTAAATTTTCATGCTAAGCTTTTGTTACCATACTGATTATATCATTTTCAGCAATTTGGTACTACAAAAAAGTAAATTTTTTTTGCCTTCTTAATAAAGTAGATACTCTATCTTATTGTTCCTCCTTAAATTTTTGAAAAATCCTTTGAGTCCATTAACATTGCCTTGAGCCAACAGGATACGACCCGGACTTTATTTATCACGCTCTCATAAAGAAGCATCTCATTTCCTATCAGTTAATATTAGCATAAAATTTATCTTCTGAATACAAGCCAGCGCATGTGAGTACTCCCTTAAAAAGGGGATAACCGCCATAAAGTCGATTGTCACCTTTGCGTTGGCAATGTACTTTTTTACTGCAAGGCAGAAAGGTCATTCACATTGTACGAAGGGATCAGAATAAAGCTTCCTGCCTTGTTATCCTCGTAGTCAGGACTTTCATAATTATATTCTTCCGTCTGCAATACAGAAATCTCATTTTCAATCAAATCAATATACACATCTTTTCCCAATCCGCCGTGATGTTCACTTAGCACTACACCGCTTCCATTTGCACTTTGGTAAAGACTGCTTCCCCCACAAAACAAGCTGCCCACATATTGAACCCTACCATTTTGATATGTGAAGAAAGTATGGCTAGTATCCGCAAGGGATTGGCCTGCCATAATGACTAGTTCATCTATCCCGTTTTGATCCATATCCACTAGCGTATATTTCCCCATCCAGTAGCGGTCATATTCCTCTGGAGGTATTTCGGAAAGGTCCGACGGGCAATAGGGAACCCACTCGTAATTTTGCAAAAATTGACGATACGCCTGGTAAGCCTCTTCTTGGGTGTCAGTCTGCTGGGAAGTTGCCGGCGCCGGAGTGACAACAGGCGATGGCTGAGGTGTTTGTTGTGCCATAACCTCATTGCACAGCCGGTAGTTTTCCGCTTCCTCTCCACCAAAGATCAGTAGTTCCGCCCCAGTGCGCGATTGATCATAAAATTCGGCATCTGTCTTGCCGAACAGTTGCTGCGCCTGTTGCAGGGCCTTTAGAAGTGTTGTATAAGAATTTGTTTCGGTATCATACACAAGCATATTTCCTATCACACCCTTGAGCATATTAGCGCCGTAAGAGGCCAATACAGATCGGTCATATCCCAGCACTGCCACAGCTCCCTTTTTCAAAAAGGCATTTGCCAGTTTATCTGATTGGCCACTTTTACAAGTAGTTAAGAACACCAAGGAGTTATCCATCTCGCCACAATAGCGATCGATATATTTTGAAGTCACCGCCAATTTGCTGTTCGAGACCATAAAGTATCCTTGCACATATTTTTCATAATAATCCCCATCATTATGATAGGCATCCGCATCAAATTCCTCTCCTGTTACCAAATAAGAGTGATATTTGCTATTAAATCCACCATGTCCATACCATAAAATCACTTGATTTTTTCCCAGCTTCTTTAGGGTATCGGTGGTAACTTCTTCCTCATCAAAGTTATAGCGATCATCAAATTGATACCCTGGAAGAGTTTCTGCCACACTGGCAGCTGTCTGATCTACACATTCCCTATATGTCTTTCCCATTTCTGCAAATTCGCTATGAAATGGTTCTAGCGTTACTAATTTTATCTGATCTGCCTGCGCCCCACCTAAAAAGTCTTGTGTCTCAGGCACAAACATTATTGTAAGGCCGGATGCAAGCCATATTTCCACCCCATCGTCTTGTTTGACAACCTCTGTGACAATTCCCTGCTCTATCCCTTTTTCCGCAAATGCCTCGGCCTGATTTAGCAGAGGCTCTATTTGCTCTTGAGGGATATTGCCGTCTTCACTATATGTTAGCTGCAGCTCTTGCAAAGTAGCAATGATTTGTTCCGTTTGTTGCGCCTCTTGCTGTGTCGGTATATCAAATACGTGAATTTCCACCGCTTCGCTTGTAACCGCGTCTGTTTTTGCATATAGCTGTAATTGCTCCTCCCTCTCCCCTGTATTGACCAAAAGCGTCACGGAATATATTCCATCATCCGCTGTTAAATCTCCATTTTGGCCGCTATCATTCATCGAAGCAATTTGTTGATTACTGTCGCAAAGCATCACCTCATCGCCAACGCCACTGGCCTCCACTGTAAATAGGATTTCATATTGACGCCCCGCCACCAAGGCATCCTCGCTGGACGTCAAGTTAGATAGCAACGGTTTAGCGCCACCCATCTGGCTCATGCCACCCTGCTCATATGGAATAAAGCGCATACATCCATTCAGCAGAATCGCCAATGTCAATATTGTCAAGATAACTAAATATAAATAGCCATTTCTGTAGATGTTATTCTTTTTCTTAATCTGTCCGCTCAATATCGATTGAAGCTTCAATCCCCTTTTCCCCCTTTGACCATATAATTACTGGCTATATCCTTTTACTGCCTTATGAGTTAAATGGTATCATCAATCAATAAGTTTATCCGGCAAATTGCATATCCAGCTTACTCTCATTGGATATCGTCTATACATTTTCGAACAATCTGCGTTTCTCTCTCTAATATGCATACGCCTTTCAACAGACTGACAGAGTTCGAACGAGCAAATATTTGTTTTCAGGCACAAAAATATCGCAACCTACCATAAGTAAGTTGCAATATTTAAGTCGTACATACAAGTGGTAGCGGCGAGTGGATTCGAACCACCGACCAATCGGGTATGAACCGAGTACTCTAGCCAACTGAGCTACGCCGCCACATTTCATATCAAATGCATTATTCATTATATCGATTCTAGTACTTTAAGTCAAGCTTTTCTTTTGCTATTATGTGAAATTTATGATGAATTGAAGTTTAAAATACTTTTTATTAGCATATAGAAATTAATTTTGGATGAAAATACTTGGTAAACTCCTCTCATTCGTTCGCAACCGCGGAATACATTTTAGTATTCTCTCTTTCATATTTTAAATGCATTGATTTGTTTTCTATCATATGATAAAATCAATAAAACAGTTCCACTATTTTTCACCATATTCACCTTATCACTCATTAGGGGATTTTTTATATGAGAAGTTCATTGATTACAATTGCTCAAAACTATAATTTTGAAAGAGCTCATAGTACTAAAACCAATCAAAATAAGGTTGTGAGAGAAATTGAACAGAATTTGCCCCATATTGTTGCTAAACAAGTGAATTCTCATCAACTGGAATTTCAGGTCACCGGTTCTGCTGGGAAGGGGCAATGGGCTAATGTCCCATGGCTTGCACTTTTTGATGTGTCCATAACCACTTCTGCTACGCGCGGTTATTATATCGTTTATCTGTTCTCTAAAGATATGAGTACACTTTACTTATCTCTCAATCAAGGTTGGACATATTATGGGGAAACCTTTGGCATCCGAGAAGGGAAAAAACAAATACAAAAAGTTGCACAATATTGGCAAAAAGAATTGGCTCCCATTACCGATAATTTTCCGTTGACAAGTATCCATCTAAATTGTTCTAAAACCCATATATTGACTCAAGGGTATGAATTAGGGCATATCTGTGGGAAATCCTACCAACTATCTTCTTTGCCAAATGATGAACAATTATTTGATGACCTCACAAAATTACTCCATATTTATAGAGTTTTAAAAGGGAAATTAGTTGATAATAATTTTTCATCCATCCAAAAGAATATTATTAAAAACTGCAATTTTTCAGAGATTGAGACAGCAGCGGCAGGCGCCACATTAGAATTAGATAGCGTCCCTCAAAAAATCCATTATAAAAAGCGCAGTTCTTATGAGGCCACCAAGATAGATCACATAAGTCAAGCTGTAAACAAAAGTCGTATTGGCCTTTTAGGTGAAAATTTAGTGTTAGCATATGAAAAAGAAAAACTCAAAAACGCAGGTTGCAATTATATACCTAAGCACGTATCCCAAGATCGTGGAGATGGGGCAGGATATGACATTTTATCCTATGATACTGAGGGAAAAGAAATTTACATCGAAGTTAAAACCACAAAGCAAGGCAGAGAAACTCCTTTTTTCATATCACAAAGTGAATTAAATTTCTCCATCGAGCATGCAGATAATTACTATCTATATCGTGTATATCATGCAGGTGGAGCTACTCCTAAATTTTATATTATTCAGGGCGACTTAACACAACATTTTGAATTTGAACCCAGTATCTTATACAGTTCTAAAATGATTAGAGCTACTGAATAAGTCGATTTTTAAATTAGAGAATTCATCTTTTAACAAAAAAGTGCTCTCATCCTGTTCTTCCCCATGTAATTGGCGGTTTTTTCTATATTACAAAAGGAATAAACTCCAAAAATGCAGATGTCCAACAAAAAGAGTACGATAATCTTCTACAAAATCTCTCTTCCGTTGTATTTCCGCCTGACGTGGCTAAAGATATGGACTCCCGTCTTGGTGAATGAAAAGTTGAAATTGATACTATGATGAATATGGAACCACCCAAAGACTACACTGCGGAAACAATCTCCACATGGCTAAATAGCCTAAAAGATGCACCTGATGAAAAGGCGATCCACTTGCTTATTGAAAGAATTGACGTAAAAGACAAAACCGTCCTTAGCATATCCAGTACACTAAGGACGATCTTGGGTAAACATGGTTGCGGGGGAAGGATTTGAACCAACGACCTCCGGGTTATGAGCCCGACGAGCTACCAAACTGCTCTACCCCGCGATGTAAATCAGCACATAATATGATACAGCACCTGCTGCTATTTGTCAAGTATTTTATTGGCATGCCTTTATTTTTGCATATCCCTCCAGGTTATCTGCATCGGATACAGTAATTTGCTCCAGCTCTAAATCCTCCATCAAGATGTATAAAATGGCCACACCAAATTGGATGATATCCGCCCTTTTTTCCTCCATGCCGGTTATTTGTTTTCTCTCCTCCAGATCTATGCTCCACAATAGATCCAGCTTTTCTTTCACCATACCTTTGGTCAAAACAAAATCCTGCACGAGAGAGGCATCGTACTCTTCCATGCCCATGCAGATCGCAGCGATACTCGTGGCCGTGCCTCCTATGGTATAAAAGTGGTACTTCTTTGCCTTTTGCACATCAATTTCGCAAAATAGCTTTTGAGCCCAATCTCTTACTCCCTCAAAATCCCCTCTATTTCCAAAGATATCAAGGGCTCTCACACATCCAATATCAAAGCTTCTTTCGTATTCAATGACGCCCTTTTGCCCAAAAATCACTTCTGTACTTCCACCGCCAATATCGATAATTCCGCCACTTTGACCCTCTGGTATTACACCTACAAAACCAGCCTGTGCCTCCTCATCTCCTGAGAGTACATCTAATTGAATCCCACAGCGCTTCTGTAGCTCTTGGATCAAATCTCCTTTATTTTGAGCATCTCGAACACAGCTAGTAGCAAATGCCATAATTAGGGTCTCTCTATTCCAGCTTTTTGCTATGGCGCATAGCTCTGCTATCCCATTTACTGTACGCTCAATTGCTTCTTTTTTTAGAAGCTTTGTCTGGTTGACCCCTTCTCCCGTCCGCACTGTGCGAATGGTCTTCTGTTGGACTTTCAACTCCCCGTTCTGAGAAATCGTCGCCAACATCAACCGAATCGAATTCGTTCCAACATCAATTACACCGATTGGCTTTGTCATCTGTATCTCTATTTTTTCTTCCTCTCTAAATAGTATGTCTTTTCATTTACATTTAAACCACAAATTTTTAGCAACTTTGATGATTTTTACTCTTGCCCACTGCTAGTTTGTGGCTCTCCACTTATCTGTGGCTCACTAGACTGAGGTGTATCACTTGTCTGGGGCTTATTTGTAGCCGATTCATCCTGCTGATCCTGAGTCGATTCATCCCCTGGATCTACGAATTTTATTTCGCCATCTTTTACCCAGCCCAGCTTATCTCTAGCCTGTTGCTCAATATATTCTTCGCTATCCATATGATCCAGCTTGTCCTGCAACAGCGCCTCCTGTTTTTGCAGGTCGCCCTCCTCTTGCTGCAAATCGCTAAGCTGTTGTTTTTGCGTATTCAAAGTAATCTGTTGATTGATCAATGTAAAACCAACATACACAACAAAACCTATTACTAAGACAATTTTTATCGTCCTAGATCTTTTCTTTTTCTGCTGCTGTTGATCCTTTTCTTGCGTTACTTTTTCTTTTTCCACCAGCTCTTACCTTGATCTTTTATTTCTTAATTTAATAATAAACTGTTTTATCTTTTTTATCAAGTATATGAGCAGATAACTCAAGGAGTAAATATATAACAAAAAACCAATTCCTACCCCTATGATAAAATAGAAGCGGAAGTTCATGTGAATATTGACAAAAAAGAAATACCATATAAAGATCAGGCCTAAGGCAAAAAATAATACGTCCAGTATTGTGGTCCATATTTTTCCCATGCCAAAGAACTTGCGTATATAGCGAAAAACATCGTAGATTACTCCTAATATGATGCCCGCATAAATCGTATACAGTAAGATATATTGCTGGTTAAATGTCATTTCCATAGTATTTCTGCCTTACTTAGTCATCTCCCTATTTAAACATCTTAGAAAACAGTCCTCCCTTTGTGCGCTCCTCTTCGTGGTCGCTATAGTCCAATGCCTGTATGAGTCCATCAATGACCAAAATACCATCATCTAGATTGAGTTTATTGATATGCAGATCCTCCCCTAGCACGGTCATCATCCCCATACCCGTTAAAAAAATCACCTCGTTTTCGTTAAAGCTGTCCACATCTTCTACAGAAGTAATGGTAATTCGATCCCTTCCCTCGATTGTGACTTTATGTGGCCTTGCTTCTCTTAACCTTCTGCCTTCTTCTTCTATCATTTACAAGCTTCCTCCTTAGTTGAGTACTTCTATTCCATTTTATTTGTTTTTTTTGCTGATTATGCCTAATGCTTCAGCACTTCGCAAAAAATAATTTGACGTTTTTTTTACACAAATTAGGACAAATTATGTTATGATAATTATGTTATGATAGAGAAAATAAAGTTATTTTATTTTTAACCAAAGGAGATTCTTATGAAAAAATTTTTGCTACTAGCATTGACATTATTTTTGATATTTGGAGCGTTTGGATGCAGTCAAAATGTGCCGGAGGAGACGCCTACTTCCACTCCAACGCCCTCTCCTACCTCGACTCCGGTAGTAGCTCCATCTCCTACTCCTACCCCAACGCCGGTACCCACCTCCCTTACCACCGGTCTTCCCAGCGATAAAGAATATAAACCCATAGCTGTCATGATAGAAAATTCTACTGGCGCACGTCCACAGACCAACTTGCAGGCGGCGGATATCGTCTATGAATGCATGGTGGAGGGGAGCATTACCCGTTTTATGTGCATCTATAACGACAACATCCCTGATGTAGTAGGTCCTGTACGCTCTACTCGGCTTTACTATATCCGTCTCCAGCAGGAGTGGGATTCCCCGCTAGTGCACTATGGCGGTCCCAGCGACGCTGATCGGCCTTCCTATGTATACGGCAAGGCGGCATCCCACATCAAACTTCGGATTGACGGCATCAAGGGAGCCAGTTCCAAATATTTCTGGCGGGATAAATCCAGAAAAGCGCCACATAACGCATATACTGACCTGGAAAAAGTGCTGGAGGCATACGATTATACTCCCGAAATGAGAGATCCCTTCCAATTCAGCTCTGACATTTCTTATACTGGGCAGATGGTAGATACCATCTATCTTCCCTTTGAATCGGGCAAAGATTCCTTTGTTACCTATACCTATAACAGCGCTACCGATAAGTTTGAGCGAGCCATGGATGGGAAGGAATTTATCGATGCAGCGACAGATAAGCCGGTAGAAGTGCAAAATATCATCGTCCAATATGCGGATACCTATGTGTTAGATAACGACGTCAAAGGCCGTAAGATGGTAGATGTCAAGGGCGAGGGCAGCGCAGAGTTCTTTATCGGCGGCAGACATCTCACCGGCACCTGGGAAAGACAGCATATGAGGAAGCCACAAAATTCTATTTAGAGGATGGACAAGAGCTCACGCTAAAACCGGGAAATACTTGGATTCACCTGCACCCAGATGATGAGGAAATTCGGGTGGAATATCGAGAATCATAAATAGAAGACGAGAAAAAAGCGCTAGAGATTTCCAAGGGAATTTCTAACGCTTTCGTTTTTTAATTTTTTGTTGCCATTAACTCATGATCAGGTAAGCATTGATAAATTCATCAATATCTCCATCCATCACCGCTGTTGTATTTCCCGTCTCCACGCCTGTGCGATGGTCTTTTACCATAGAATAGGGGTGGAACACATAGCTGCGAATCTGGCTGCCCCATTCGATTTTTTTCATCTCGCCCTTGATTTTGGCGATCTCCTCCATCTGCTCGCTCTCCCGCTTTTCAATCAGCTTGGATTTTAGCATGCGCATACAGGTCTCTCTATTTTGAATTTGAGAACGCTCGTTTTGGCACTGCACAACTATACCTGTGGGCAAGTGGGTGATGCGCACAGCGGATTCGGTCTTGTTAACGTGTTGTCCACCTGCACCAGAAGAACGATAAGTATCCACCTTTAAATCATCTGGTGAGATCTCAATATCATCGTCATCGCTGTCGATTTCCGGCATCACATCTACCGACGCAAACGAGGTGTGCCTCCTGCTAGATGCATCAAAGGGGGAAATTCTCACCAGCCGGTGCACCCCTTTTTCCGACCGCAAATATCCATAGGCATTGAGCCCCTCTATGAGCATGGTAACGCTCTTGACTCCCGCCTCTTCTCCGTCTAAATAATCCAGCACCTTGACGCCAAAGCCCCGCTTTTCCGCCCAGCGGGTGTACATCCGGTAGAGCATCTGCGCCCAGTCCTGGGCCTCTGTTCCACCGGCGCCAGCATGGATGGATAAAATCGCGTTGTTGGCATCATAGCGGCCACTGAGCAGCGCCTCCAGACGAAAGCTCTCAATTTGTTTTTTCAGCGTCAAAATCTCCTGCTCTGCTTCTTTTTCCGTCTCCTCGTCATTTTCTTCCCTTGCCAGCATGAGCAGCGTCTCTCCATCTTCCAGGCCTTGATCCAGCTCCTCGTAAGTCTTTATTTTATGTTCTAACGGCTTGATCTTCTTGGTCACCTTTTCCGCGTTCTGTGTGTCATTCCAAAAATCCGGCCGTTCCATCTCACTTCTTAGTGCAGCAAGCTCTTCTCGTAGCTTAGCCAAGTCAAAGTGAATCCCCTGCCTCTTTTAACTGTTGTTTCAATGCGGCAATTTGCCCTGTCAGCTCTTCCAACATCAAACTCCATCAACTCCTATCTTTTCACCTAAAACATGGGAAAGAATCTTTCCTGTAACCTAGAATCACACCCATGCTAGGTTATCCATGTTGATAGCATGTATGCTATCAATCCCTTACGCAAGCATTATAGCAGAGGGATGGGATGAAATCAACTAAGACCTCTTTCTTTCCTATGCAAACTCTGTAGAATATTTTTCATCTTACCTGTTTGCAATTTTTGTTCATTCTATCACAAACTAGTTTCGGAATCCTCATCATCCAAAGGTAAAAATAATGCACTTACCCTAAAAAAATGGCACTTCTATTTCTTCTTTTTCATGAAACAGCAAAAATAAGCACCATCTCATGCGGCTTAATGCAATGATCCTTGCCTTGTAGATGTATTTTTATTCTCATACAATAAAAATATAATTTTTATCACTTAATTTTTCCAACCTTTAAACAAGTAAATATTAGAAAGGGTGATACTGTGAAAGCTCTATTTTTAACACAAGTGGGCAATCACGTGACAAAAGAGAGAGGTAAACTCGATCTACGTGACATTCCCATTCCCAAACCTGGTCCGGAAGAAATTTTAATCAAGGTTTCTTATGCATCT
Organism: uncultured Eubacteriales bacterium; assembly: GCA_905193725.1. Lineage (GTDB taxonomy): Bacteria > Bacillota > Clostridia > Christensenellales > Christensenellaceae > CAJJPW01. The sequence continues at coordinate 5,746 of CAJJPW010000014.1, read as the reverse complement.
GTTTGTGGTTCTGATGGCCATATGCTGCTGGGCAATTTAGGTTGTCTGGGGGATATTATCTCCGCCTCTCTTCCCATGCGCATGGGACATGAGATGTCCGGCGTCATCCAAGAGGTGGGCGCCACTGCCGCACAGCATGGTTTTCAACCAGGAGATCGTGTAACAGCTAACTACACCCATTTTTGTGGAAGCTGCTATTTCTGCCATACCGGCAGAGAAAATTTCTGCATGTACCCTGATGGCAGGTCGGATGCCATGAGTGAATACGTGTGCTGGCATATGTCTCAGGTGTATCACCTGCCGCCAACTGTGCCACTTCTCGATGGCTCTTTAACTGAACCCCTCTCCATCGCGCTGGGTGCAGTGGAAATGGTACAGGCAGGGTTGGGCAGCCATGTGCTGGTATTTGGCTGTGGTGGCATTGGTCTCATGGCCATTCAGCTGGCGAAACTGGCTGGAGCTGCACTGGTAACAGCGGTCGAACCAGTTGCAGAGAAACGGAAAATCGCCCTGGAAAACGGTGCAGATTTTGCGGTGGATCCCACACAGGAGGGCTGGAAGGATGAGGCGCTACAATACAACGCCCACATGGGTTATGACGCGGTCATTGAATCCTCCGGCGCATCTTCTGCAGCACAGAGCAGCATATCTCTCATGGGTCCCGACTCTCACGCCGTATACTTTGCCATGTACGACCCCAATTTCAATATCCAAGTCAATCCCTTTAACGAGCTGTACTTAGGTCAGAAACACCTCCACGGCCTTTACACCACAGCAGATAGCTTTGAAAAGACCGTGCGCATACTGCCTCGCATGAACTTTAAGCCCATTGTACAGAAAATATACGCCATTGACGATTACGAAAAGGCATTTGCTGATCAAACCTCAGGGAAATACGCCAAAATCGTCTTCCAAATGGATCAACAAAGCTAACCCATACACAGGTTATATGGATGCAATAAAAATAGGAGGAGATAGTTATGAATGAGATTTCCAATGAATTGATTCGACAACTGGAAGATAAGGCCATACAGATCCGCAAGGATATTTGTGTCACCACATCTAAAATTGGCTACAGCCATCTGGGCGGCTCTATGTCCATGACGGACATCGCCGTGGCCCTCTACTACGACTTTTTAAACTTTGACCCCAAGGACCCTAAAAATCCCAAGCGAGATCGGTTTGTACTCAGCAAAGGTCACTGCGCTATGTGCCTTTACAACATCTTTGTGGATTTGGGCATGTATACCAAAGAAGAACTCTGGTCGGAATACAACCAGGTGGGCGGCCGGTTTGGAATGCATCCAAACTACCGGTATTTAAAAGGGTTTGAGGCCTCTACCGGCTCGTTGGGCCACGGTCTATCTCTTGCCCTTGGCATGGCGCTATCCGCCAGAATGGATAAGGCGGAGCACCGGGTTATCTGCCTCACTGGCGATGGAGAATTAGATGAAGGCTCCAATTGGGAGGCTATTATGGCGGCCGCCCACTACCACATGGGCAACTTTGTGCTCATTGTGGATAAAAACCATCTGCAAATTAATGGAACCACCACTGAGATTATGAATATCGACCCCTTGGATGAAAAGCTCCGCGCCTTTGGTTGGGATGTGGTGGTCATCAATGGCAACAACATGCGTCAAGTGGTAACCGCTCTTCACAACCTCTCCACACCCGAACCAGTGGCTCCCAAAAAGCCCATTGCCATTATCGCCAATACCATCAAAGGCAAAGGCATCGCCCACCTAGAGGACACATTGGATTCCCACTTAAACGTGATGTTCGGGGATTTATTAGAAAAGTCGCTCAGCAGCATTGAAGCTATGAGAAATGAAAGGAGCTAAGTGTTATGGATCGCAAATCATCCGATATGCAGTTTGGCCAACTTTCCGTGCTATCTGAAAACGAGGCCAATTTTGAAAAAGTGCAAAAGCAAGTAGAACAGGATCAGCAGACAGTAGAATCAGAGCAGCTTCCAGAGGGCAAGCTGTGTTTTGACGGCGAGCTGGATTTTGGGCATCTCTCCTTTTTGACCCCCTCCAAAGATGCCTATATGCAGGTCTTAATGGAACTAGCGGAAAAGGGCGAGGATTTTGTAGTCACTGCGGCAGACAACACGGGCAAGAGCCTAATGCTCCAATTCCAAAAGGCCTATAGTGACAGGTTCGTGGACGTGGGCATTGCCGAGCCCAATCAGGTGGGCATTTCCGCTGGCATTGCCTTGACCGGCAAAACGGTTTATCTCCAGGGATTCGGCCCCTTTTTAGCTCTTCGGTGCCTAGATCAAGTCCATACCGATATCGCCTATCAAAACCTGCCCGTTCGCATGGTCAACACCCATGGAGGCCTCACCTCTGGCGGCGGACCCACTCACTACAACATCATGGATTTGTGCATCATGCGGACACTGCCCAATATGACGGTGTTGGCCCCCAGCGATTCCAACCAGATGGTCAAGGCCATCAAGGCCTCTATTGACTACCCAGGTCCCATGTTTATCCGCATTGCCAGAGGAGCAGAGCCCGCCGTGTATGCTACCCAGGCCTATGATTTCCAAATTGGAAAGGGCATTGTAGCAAGAGAAGGAACCGACTTCACCATTATCGGCACAGGCTCTACAGTAGCTATTGCATGTTCCGCGGCTAATGGCCTGGAAAAAGAGGGGATTCAGGTGCGTGTCATCGATATGCACACCATAAAGCCTCTGGATAAGGAGATCATCATACAAGCTGCGAAAGAGACGGGGCACATTTTGACGGTGGAAGATCACCTGATCTGTGGCGGATTGGGAAGTGCTGTTGCTGAAGTTGTGGCTGAGGCCAACATCCCCTGTAAATTTAAGCGGCTGGGAATTCCAGACGACGATTTTCCTTCGCTGGGAGACATGTATGAGCTATATGCCCACTATGGCTATGATGCAAATGGCGTCAAGGAAACTGTGCGCAACATGTTAGAATAAGGGTTTGGCCCACTTATCCCAGCACCGCTTGGAAGGTGGGCTACCCTAGCCTATTGCGTCCATTTATAAAAAACTACCAAAGTGCATTAGAGTAGGTATTTCTATTCATTTCTATTAAAAAAATAAGGAGGAAATTTCATGGAAAAGCTGACCACGGATATTAAGTTATCGTTCCGGCAAAGACTGGATTACGGCGTCTGCGAGTTTGGCTACAACGCCATTTACTACTGGGTAAGTGCCTTTATGACCATCTTTTACACAGACATTGTAGGCGTTTCTCTAGCAGCCGTATCAGCTCTCACCCTATTTGTCCGCATTTTTGATGCAATCAACGACCCGATTATCGGTTCTATGGCCGATAGAACCCGCTCTAAATGGGGGCGTTACAAACCCTGGATCGCTATCGGCGGCCCCGTACTGGCAGTGCTAGTGGTACTATTGTTTTCCGCTCAACCCGGTTGGCCTGACCATATTAAGGTCATCTACATGTGGGTCATTTACATACTCGTTACGGTGGCCTCTACCTGTACCAATATGCCTTTTGGCGCACTCAACGGCGTATTGACCTCCAACAGCAACGAGAGAAATAAACTAGCTGGCCTGCGGATGGTGATTGGCAATTTGGGCATGAACTTCACAGGCATTGTGGCTATTCCCCTCGTGTTATTATTTGGAGGTGCCGCAGCTGGTGGTGGCCAGAGCGCGCAAGGATATTTTTGGGCCGTGTTTCTCATTGCAGTGATCAGCATTCCCTTTATGTTATGGACGGCTACTAAAGTGAAGGAAGTCATCAAACCCGCTCCTTCTCAGAGGAAAATTCCCCTCAAAAAGCAATTTGCCGCATTTTTCAAAAACAAATACGCCGTCATCACCGCCCTTTCCTTCCTGGTATGTGGTTTTTACTCCTATGGTAGAATGACCATGATGACCTATTACTTCACCTATGTGAGCAATAACGCTGGTCTCATGTCTATCACAGGTTTTATCGGTATCGGCACTGGCATTATCGGCTCGGGATTTTTGACCCCCATTATGTATAACAAGTTAAAACTAAAAGGAGTGCGCAATAAAGGCTTTGCCATTTTCGTCTCTTATATGATCAGTGCAGTTTTATCCATCCCTATGTTTTTCACCTCAGCCAACGGTATTGTATTCTGGATTTTCTACGCCCTATCTTCCATATTTAGCAGCGCCGGCATCGGCATTGCCTATGGCCTCATTGGAGACTGTGCAGACTATGGCGAATATAAGCAAGATGTACGGGTAGACGGATTCTTAGCTTCCTTCATCTCTCTCATGATGAAAGCCGGCGGTGCTATTGGCCCAGCGGTACTTCTTCTATGGATCGATAACCTTGGTTACGTCGCCAATACTGTGCAAAATGCAGGTGTATTGGGTGCCCTCAACTTCTCCATTACCCTTCTGCCCGCGATTCTCATGGCAGTTACAGCAATTATGTTCCTGTTCTACAATTTAAATGAAAAGCGGCAGATGGAAATTCGCGCTGAGTTGGATCAGCGCCACTTAGAACGGCAATAGTCTTGGCTGTAAAATTCTCCCTTTAGCTTGGGCGTAGCCAGTTTTGTGCCGCGCCCAAGTCTTTCATTATTGTCGAAAACAAAAAAATAATGTATACTAAATATAGAAAAGTGAGTGATTTATATGTATATTTTACTTGATGCTTGTCAGCATCCAGGAATTTTAAGAATAATATATTTTGGAAGTTTATTATTAGATATTGTTTTTACCTTAGTACCAATAGGTTTAATAGTAATATTAATGATAGATTTTAGTAAAGCTGTTATAGGCGGTGATGAAAAAGCAGTAAAGAGTACTAAAATAGTAGGTAAAAGAATAATATATGCCATGATAGTATTTTGCATACCATGGATAGTAGAAGTATTTATGAGTTTAATGGATAGTGTAGGCTTTAGTGTTAATTATCAAGAATGTCTTAGTAATGCTAAAAGTGGTGATTTTTCTTATTTTGATAGTTTATTAGAAAAAGAAGAAAAGAATGATAATACTAATGATAACAAAATAACTTATGAGAATGCTGGTACTAAAGTAATTGCTTCTGGATTAATAACTGTATTAAATGGCCAATTAGGTAATAATAATAATGATAAAAAATATGGCTTTTCTACTGATGCTTGGTGTGAACAATTTGCTACTTGGTCTTTAAAACAAGTAACAGTCTCTGGCCAAACATTATATCAATATTTAAATACATATGGACCAATAGATGACAATATGGCTAGCGGAATGTGGCCAGTATTTAAAAGTGGTAAGAGTAGTAATGTAACATTTGAATATTCTAAAGCTTATGGTGGTAATTATACTCCTAAAGCTGGTGATATAATATGGTATCAATGGAAAGGTAGTAGTTGTCGTGGCTCTAATGGAAAATGGGATAAAGTAACTAAGTGTGTTGATCATGTTGGTATAGTTACTAGTTCAGATAGTAATTATGTTTATACAATTGAAGGAAATACTGGAGATCCAGGATTAGTAAGAAAAAAAGAAAGAGTTATTGATTCAGATGAAATAATAGCATATGGATCATGGTATAAATAGGGGTGAAAATAAGTGAAAAATAAAATAATAATATTACTAAGTCTACTACTAACTGGTTGTACAGTTAATTATAACTTAGAAATAAATAAAGATACTTTAAATGAAACAATTACTGGTACCGTAACTAAAGAAGAAAGCTCTCAAGATAATAATGCTACAGGATTAAGTACTATATATTCTATTATTAATGAAGAACAAAAACCAATTTAT
>CAJJPW010000013.1 GCA_905193725.1 uncultured Eubacteriales bacterium | reverse complement strand
AGTGGCGCGTAGGTGCTTGCTTCGACTCTCGCGCCGGGGTAGAACACCATCGCCGTTGTTGTGCCGGGACCGTCGAATAGCCATCCGTCTTCGATGTCGGTGACTTTCGCCGTTGGATTGGATTGCGTTGCCGACGTTGACGGCGTGATGGTAGTCGTTGACATAGTAGCCGCCGTATCCTGCCCAAAGAGCCCGTTTATTTGGGCGATGAGTGGATCGGAAAATAGCACGCACGCGGCAATAAAGACGAGAATGATCAGTATTAAAGGTAATGCATTTTTTTTGCGTCTGCTCATAATTCCTCCCAAAAGCAAAAGCGAGTGCCTCGCTCAAGACCAAAAAATGTAGGTCAGTATTATTATAGAGGTTTCCCAAAAGAGAGACAAGGAAGAATATGAAAAATTTTTATGGCAAAAATAATAAGAACATGAAAAGAAAAACAGGTTTGCGAACAAACCTGTTTTTAGTTCTCCTCACTTGGCTTCAAAGCTCTTGCATTGGCTTTCACTAGATGTGGTGACATCATAGCAGTTGCAAGGAGAACAGGGACAGATATTGATTTGGTCTAGCTTACAATAACATCCCTCTGAATTGTGCTTGCAGGATTCGATGCTACAACAGATGTGATAATCTCTTGTCATTGAAATCCACCTCCCCATCGCTCGAAATTATTTTCTCCACCCACGAACTACTTATGCATTGGCTCCAAAGGGAATGATTTTCAAATTCGCAAATGCCTGTCAATCGTTTTGCCAAATTCACTGAATAAATGTGATCATTCAAGCAAAAATAAGAAGAAAGTATAGTATCCATATGAAGCCATACCAGAAGTTGGCGATGAAATGATGACGAAGGAAGGCAATGGCGGTGTTTTTTAAAAAGAGAGATCAAAAACCAGCATCCGAGCGGGAAAACAAAGAGATGAATAGCTATCTGAAAAGCTCACTGGATTACAATTTAAAAGAGCTTTCTAAATGTTTTGGCAGCAGCTTTGATATTGTTATGAGAAGGATTACCTCGATTAATGGTATACGCATGGCTATTATCTATATCGACGGGCTGACGAATAAAGACCATATTCACGACAACATCATAAAGCCATGTATTGAGATCAAATTTCGCATCGACAAAAATCAAGATAAAATCGTAGACATCGAGGACTTTAAGGAATATCTGCTCAGCGCTGGCGATATCAAAGGGGAAAAGTGCATAGGTACTCTAGTACAAAAATGCCTATGTGGTGATACCTTGCTGCTGGCAGACGGTTCCAAAGAGGCGCTGATTATACAGACTAGAAAATGGCAGTCACGTGGCGTGCCGGAGCCCAAAACCCAACAGACAGTTCGTGGACCAGGGGAGGGATTTACCGAGACGCTGTTGTTCAATACCGCTTTGCTGAGACGGAAGATTAAAAGCACGGATTTGACCATGGAAGTGATGCAGGTGGGGACCATTACACGGACGGACGTGGCAGTGGCCTATATGAAGGGCATTGCGGACGAGGACCTGGTAAAGAGGGTAAAGCAGCGGCTACAAGAGGTGGATGCAGACTATATTTTGGAATCTGGACATATTGAGCAGCTCATTGAAGATAACAAGAGATCTTTATTTGCCACCATTGGAAACAACGAAAAGCCGGATGTTGTGGCGGCTAAAATACTCAAAGGTAGGGTAGCGATTATCGTGGATGGAACGCCCTTTGTGCTCAGTGTACCCATGCTCTTTGTAGAGAACTTTCAGGCGCCAGAGGATTACTATGCCCGCCCCTATTACTCCAATGTGCTGCGGGTACTGCGAGTGATTGCCTATTTGACTACGCTATTGCTGCCAGGTTTTTACGTGGCGCTTACAACCTTTCATCAGGAGATGATCCCTAGCAAGCTGCTGCTCACATTAGTAAGGGCCAGTGAAGGGGTACCTCTCCCCAGTGCTCTGGAAATGTTTCTCATGCTCATATTATATGACCTATTGCGAGAAGCGCTGCTACGGCTGCCCACGCCAGTGGGATCTACTGTGGGCATTGTAGGAGTGCTAATCATTGGAGAGGCGGCGGTGACAGCGGGCATTATTGGCTCCCCTGTAGTGGTAATTGCCGCCCTCACGTTTATCACCTCAGCGGTAGTAAATTCCACAGTGGATTCGGTTTCCATCTTGCGCATTGTATTGCTGTTTTTGGGGGCGATTTTTGGCATCTTCGGCCTATTGGTGGGGATGTTGGTGATTCTCATTCATCTATGCTCTATCGAGTCCTTTGGGATCCCCTATCTCATGCCGCTTTCACCCATTTCCAAACGGGGATTGGACGACGCTGTAGTGCGCATGAGCACGGAAAAACTGGTAAAGCGGAGAAAGAAATCATGAAGAGTATAAAAAAAGTCGCGCTTTTGGTCATAAGTGTGCTGTTTTTGTGCGGTTGTTCTCGTTACCAGAGCCTAGAAAACCTAATTATCGTCATAGGGACGGGATACGACATCTCAGAGAATGATGTAGAAGATGACATGGAAATTACCGCCCAGATCGTCAAAAGTGGGGAGGAGGAAGACGACTTTATAAACGTATCTTCTATTGCAAAGACCAACGTTCAGGCAGCAGAGGATATCTCCCTACAAATCGGAGGACAGGCATATCTTCAACACGAGGCGGTGATGGTGGTAGGAGAAGAACTGGCCCAGAGGGGAGCCGCACAAGTGTTTGAAGGTAGCTACAGCATGGAGGGAAAAGGAGCAGGGCAGTATGTGGCCATTTGCCAGGGAAAGGCCAGCGAGCTTTTGAGCAGAGAGAACGCTATGACAGGAGTTCCTGCAAGGGCGCTTAACCGGATGTTCAAACGGGTGGACAATGAAATGTATTATCTGCCCATTACCCTGCAAGAGGTGGTACAGAGCACTGCTGGTAAATCCCAGACAGCTTTGATCCCCTATATCTGTATGGATGAAAATGATGAAGTATGGGTAAAATCCATGGCGGTATTGGAGAACTACCGGCTCAAGGGAATCCTCACTAGACAGGAGGCTACAGGTGCACTGTGGGCCGGCAATCACATCCGCAACGGCAACTTGGAAATCCAGATGGCGGATGGCTCCATTGTCTCGCTGGAGATGGTGGACTGTCAGACAAATTCCAGTATGGAAGTGCGGGGAGGAACACCTGTGATGACCACGAGCACCCGTATTTCTGCCGCCATATCCAATCAGACGAATTTTGAGGACATGCTCACTCAACAGACGAGAGAGGAGTTAGCCAATCGGACAAGGGAGCAAATTCTCTCTCAGATCAATGCAGCATTTGGCAGAGCACAGCAATGGGATGCGGATATGATAGGCGCCCATGAACTGCTGTATCAACTAGGGGAAGAGACTTACCAGAAGTACCATGATAATCTGCTGAGCACTATGAAGTATGAGGCGGTTATCGACATCTCATTTATCGACTATGGAGTAAAATATGGCAATTTGGAAGAGACAGAATAGCAACCAGCAGAATCGTTCTAAAAAGGCATATGGCCTGACCATAAGGATTACCACAGCTGCTTTGATTGTACTTTGGGTGGGAAGCTGCCTGTTGCTGCAAGGATGCATGGGAGGCGCTGCAAAGCTGGATACCCTGGGCATTGTATACGGATGTAGCATAGACGTTGGGGAGCGAGTAGGTGATGTATCCATGACGGCCTACATGCTCAAATCCTCCCCCATTCCAGACGCCACAGAGGACAGCGAATATAAAACGATTAGTGCCCAGGGCAACAGCCTGAGCAGCCTGACGGGTGAGCTGAGCATGAAGGCAGAACGAAATTTATTTTGGGGACATAATCAGCTGGTGGCATTTAGCGAGGAGATGGCAAAACAAGGTCTAAAACCCTGGCTCAGTTCCTTTTACACCGACAGGGACAAGCGGGGTGCAGAAAACGTAGTGATCGTAAAGGGCAAGGCCAGCGATTTATTTGAGATAGTCAATTTTATCGATCAAAATCCCGTACAGGGGATTAGCGATTTAGTGGAAGAGGGAAACGGAACGGGATATATCATGGCATCGAACATCCATACCTTAGTGGATTCTCAGATCAGCGAAAGCAGATGCGGGCTGGTGCCCATGGGGGAAATCAGGCAAGATAACCAAGGTCAAAAGACGTTTGCGCTCACTGGCCTTGCAGTCATTCAGGACTACCGGATGATTGGACAGTTGGATCTAGAACAGGCCAGAGGCGCCATGATTGTTCTGGACAATGTGCAAGGCGGCGCAATAAACGTGGATTATAGTGAAGAAGAACTAGTGGGCTGCCAAATTGTAGAATGCAACGGGGATCTCCATGTGGATGACAGGGGAAAATCTACTTATACGCTGGATGTACTGCTAGAGTACTCTCTAGAAGAGCAAAGTGGAGGGACGGACTTCACAGAGCCTCAGCAAATGGAGGCTCTGAATCAAAAAATGGAGCAGGAGATGAAAACACAGGTGAAATCTGCGCTGGCACTCTCCAAACAGATGGGAGGAGATTTTCTGGGCCTTGCCAACACCATGTATGGGCAGGACCTTTCGCAATACAAACAAAGTGGTGGCTCGGCTGCTATTTTGGCACAGGCAGACATCCGCGTACAAATAACGTGCAAGCTCATCTACCATGGGCTCAATTATCGGCCAGCAGTGCCTGGGGAGGGATTTTAACCATTGAAAGTGACAAAAGGAAAGATCTATGGATATCAATATATCTGCATCATCATATTATCTTGCTTAGGCACGCTGTTTATGCTGGGCATTCCCGAGCGGCTGGTAGGGCATAATGCCTATCTGGCATGTCTTATGGCAGTGCCCATTGGAATTTTGCTGAACACGCTGTTTATTAAGCTGTTTACCGTCTCTGGCGCCCAAAGTCTTTATGAAGTTAATACATTTGCCTTTGGAAAATGGGTGGGCAAGGGCGTTACCTTCTTATATGGGCTTTACTTTTTGCTGATTGCCATTGCCGTGTTAAATTATTACGGTCTGTTTACTGTAAACCTCATTCTGCGCCAAATGCGCATGGTGGCGTTTTTGACGCCTGTGGTGTTGGTGATCGCCTATGGAGCCAAAAAAGGCGCTACCACCATGGGACGTATGGCAGTTATTTTAGTGGGCGTGATGCTCATCATTGCACTGATCTCCATCGGCATTGAGGTGTTTTATGTGGAACCAGAGAATTTGCTTCCTGTACTCAACGTAGAGCGGGGAGATTTTATTGGGGCCATGTTCACCTTTGCGTTCTTACAGATGGGGGAGCTCATGGCGGTTTATGCACTCATTCCCAAGGTAGAGGTGAAAAAACGCAGCGTTCTCAAAATTTCTCTGATTTCCATGCTGGTGGGGACGGGCTTTGTGATTCTCTTTACGCTGATGAACTCGCTGATTTTGGGAAACACTATGTCTTTGCAATATGCGGCCTTTATTCGGGTGATGAGAGTAGTGGACTTAGGAGAGATGATCAACCGCATGGAGATACTGGTGGTCTCCGGCTACTTCTTCGCCTCGGTATTTCGGGTGATGGTGGATTTATACATGGTAGCTGTGTGCATGAAGGATACCTTTGGCCTATCCACTCACAAGCACCTGGCGTTTCCCCTTGGGATCATTCTCATTTTAGCAACCTCACTGTTTTCCAACGTCACAAATCTTCTCATACGGTATTATACGGAGATTTATCCCTATATTGCGCTGGCGATTCAAGTGATATTGCCAGCTGTTACGCTAATAGCAGTGAGCATCGCAAAGCGAAAAAAAACGCACCAGCTGCAAGCGTCAGAAAGGACGTGACAATATGGTTATCGCATTACTTGTATATATTATCATCGTACTCTTCGACTTTAAAGCGGTGAAAAATCTGCACAGCAAATCCTATATGGGGGTCTATCTGGTGATGTTGGCACTGGGGTTGGGGCTGCTGATTATCGTAGTAGGATTCCCCTACACCAAGCGGGTGCTGGAGTTGGCATTTTCTATGTGACTTGTAAAAAGTGGAAAGATCAAAGGGCCATTGGCAATGGAAGGCTGGTAAGGTATAATGGTCTCATAATCAAAAAAGAGGATGAGAAACTTGAGGTTATATTACCCGTTTTCAGAGGCGATGAGAGAGAAATACGGCCAAAAACTCTACAAGATTCCCCTGCATCTTCCAGTAACATGCCCCGGGAGAATGCCAGGTGGCCTGGGGCCATGCAGCTACTGTAGCCCTATGGGCACGGGATACGAAATGCTGGACGCAAAAATTAATTTAAATGAGCAATTAAGCAGGAATATACAATATATAAGTAGAAAATATAATGTAACGCTATTTGGCGCGTATTTTCAAAATTATACCAATACCTTCTTGCCTGCAAGCCAGCTGCAAGAGGCGCTGATGCAGATACAGAGGGAGGACGTAAAGGAGATCTTTTTATCCACCCGGCCAGACTGCCTGGGGAAAGACACGGCAAGGCTCCTGGGGGAGGTCTCTCAAAGGTTGCAAAAGGAGATCACCATTGAGCTGGGGCTGCAATCCTGCAACTGGAAGACGCTGGAGCGCATCAACAGAGGCCATAGCCTAGCGGAGTTTATCGACAGCGTGTTGACAGCAAAGTCCTTTGGGCTTAACGTAGTGGCGCATGTGATATTGGACTTGCCCTGGGACGAGCCAGGTGATGTGATAGAATGCAGTAAAATTCTCTCTGCACTGGGTGTGGATGGTGTGAAGTTACATTCTCTTTATATCCCAAAGGGATGTGAGATGGAGCGGCAGTGGGCGGAAGGGAAACTCACTCTGCTCACCCAAGAGGAGTATGTAGAGCGTGCGGTGGAATTTCTCTGCTGGCTCTCGCCGGACTGTGTCATACACAGATTGGTGGGTAGAATTCCCAAAGAGTACAGCGTGATGGCCAATTTCCACACAAGTTGGTGGGTGATTAAGGAACAGATCGAGAGAACGTTGGAGCAGCGAAATTTGTATCAAGGTGCCCGCTGGGGATATCTAGATGGCAGTGCATTGAGAAAGGCTGGATTAGATAAAAAATAAAATTTTGAAGGAAATGTTATAGAAAAATTGAAGTATATATTATATAATAAAAAAAAGAAATGGGAGAGTGGCTCACATGATACAATTAATTTTAGGACTCAAAGGCAGCGGTAAGACAAAAAAACTTTTGAACCTGGTAAATGACGAGGTGGAAAAGACAAAGGGCCAAGTGGTATTTATTGACGATGACAAACGGTATATGTACGATGTAAAACATCAAGTGCGGTTTGTAGACGTGAAAGATTATGCACTCAAAGGTGCAGATCAGCTCTATGGATTAGTATGTGGCATGTTGGCTCAGAATTTCGATATTTCTGAAATTTTTATCGATGCATTTTTGAAAATTTCAAATTGTGAGTTGGCAGAAGCAGAACTTCTGCTCAAAAAACTGGAAAGTTTAGCTGACAAGTCTAATGTGAAGATGGTAATTAGTGTTAGCGCAGACGAAAAAGACGCTAGCGATTATATAAAGCAACTGATGATTTAGTCATGTAAGTTGACTTACAAATGTACGAAGTGATAGGGGCTGGCTCTTTTAGGGTTGGCCTTCTTTACTGTTTTTTAGATGCGAGAAAAAGGCAGGAAAACGCCTGATAATTTTGATATGAGATGGGGAGGAAACCTATGCTGTTAATCAGTACTCGAAACGCCGCTGAACAAAAGACGCCGCTTAAGGCTGTGCTCAAAGGCATTGCTCCAGATGGAGGGCTGTATGTGCCGGAGAATTTTCCAGAGCTTTCTTTGGATGCCATAAGCCAATTGCAACATAAGACGTATCAGGAGATGGCAGGCCTTATCTTGAGCAAGTATATTGATATGACGCAAGAGGAGTTGACAGAGCTTGCCCAAAAGGCGTATGCGAGCTTTGACGACGCTCAGGTGGCACCGCTGGTAAAACTGCCCAAAGGGGAGTTCATTTTAGAGCTGTTTCATGGCCCTACCTTGGCCTTTAAGGATATGGCGCTGCAAGTGCTGCCAAGGCTAATGAGCGCAGCCCTGCAAAGAGAAGAGCCGGACAAAAAGGTGCTGATTCTAACGGCTACCTCAGGAGATACGGGCAAGGCCGCTTTGGAGGGATTTAAAGATGTGCCCAATACTGCCATCGTAGTATTCTTCCCAGATCAAGGGGTATCGGATATGCAAAAGCTGCAAATGGTCACTCAGCGGGGGAACAATACCTTTGTGAGCGCTGTGGTGGGAAATTTTGACGATGCCCAGACAGGTGTGAAAAAGATCTTTGCAGACCGGCAGATGGAGAAGGATCTGGCACAGAAGGGCTATTCGCTATCTTCGGCTAATTCCATCAATTTCGGCAGATTGGCGCCACAGATCGTTTACTATATCTACTCGTATGTGCGGCTGCTGGAACGGGGAGAGATCTCCCTGGGAGAGAATATCAACTTTGTGGTGCCTACGGGAAACTTTGGAAATATACTGGCAGCGTATTATGCAAAGCAGATGGGATTGCCCGTACACAAACTCATTTGTGCCTCCAACAAAAATAACGTATTGACGGACTTTTTCCGCAAAGGCGTATACAATAAAAATAGGGAATTTTATAAGACCATTTCCCCGTCCATGGACATTCTCATCTCCTCCAACCTGGAGAGACTGCTATTTGAACTGTTTGGCAGAGACGACCAGAAGGTGAGAGAGCTGATGGAAAGCCTGATGGCCAAGGGAGAGTACGCCATCGGTGAGGAGGAACGTGTAAAGCTGGAGCAGGTATTTTACGGGGAGTACTGCAATGAGCAGGAGACAGAAAAGGCTATTTGCGACACCTTTGCACAGGAAGGCTATCTGCTGGACACCCATACAGCAGTGGCAAAGGCTGTATATGATAAATACTTAGCAGATACAAATGATCAGACCAAAACGGTGATTGTTTCCACAGCTAGCCCCTATAAGTTTGCGGCAGACGTGCTGAGCGCAGTAAGTGGGGAGCCCAGCCAGGGAGATGCCTTTGCCATGGCACAAAAGCTGGAGCAAAAGACAGGGGTAGCGATCCCGGCAAATATTTTAGAGCTGAGGGATTTGCCGGTGCGCCACGATCATGTGGAGCCCAAAGAGCATTTGGCCGATTTTGTGCGCGCTGTCTTGAGATAGTGCACGGTCAAAGGCCGTAGGGGGAAGAATCCAGTGGGATGAGTACACTATGAAAAGTTGGTTGGGAGACGAAATGAGTTTTCAAAAACCTATGCCAACTAAGAAGTGTACGATGGAGAAATCGATTGAGGGAGCAAGCGAGCCACACTCGATCAACTGATGCGGCAAAAAAGCAGCATGGAAATAATGACGGCCCAAAAGTAAAAAACAAGCAAGCAACGCTGTCCTAGACGCTGATACTATGGGGCAGCAAAGCGCCCTAGACGGCAGTGGGTAAGAAAAGGGCGAAAGAGAAGTGCTGGACCGAGAGACGAGTAGCCCTTATAGTTGGAAAGCATCGGTCCCATGAAAATAAATGGTCCACAAGATCGATGAGGTAATAAAGCAGGAGGAATCAAATTGGAGGAGCAAAAAAAAATTATCTTCAGTGGCATTCAGCCATCTGGAAATTTAACATTGGGAAATTATTTGGGCGCCATCCGCAACTGGGCCCAATTGCAAGAGGAATATCACTGTTACTACTGTGTGGTGGATATGCACGCCATCACAGTGCGGCAGGGGCCCGCTAAATTGCGCAGCCGATGTTTAGACGTATTGAGCCTGATTATGGCGGCGGGGATAGACCCAGAAAAGAACATTATTTACGTCCAATCCCATGTGAGTGGACACGCTGAACTGGCTTGGATTTTAAATTGCTTTACCTATTTGGGAGAGCTGAACCGAATGACCCAGTTCAAGGAAAAAAGCGCTAAAAACCAGGACAATTTAAACGCGGGACTATACACCTATCCTGTGCTCATGGCGGCGGACATTTTGCTGTATCAGTCAAACTTAGTGCCGGTGGGCCAAGATCAAAAGCAACATTTGGAGATCACGCGGGATATTGCCATGCGGTTTAACAAGTTATATGGAGATGTGTTTACCATTCCTGAGCCGTATATTCCCAAAGTAGGCGCCAAGATCATGAGCCTACAAGAGCCGGATAAAAAGATGTCCAAATCCGACTCTAACGAAAATGCCTTTATCGCCCTGCTGGATCCCAAAGACGCCATCGCCAGAAAAATCAAGAGGGCGGTTACGGATTCGGAAAATGAAGTCCGGTTTAGTGAGGATAAGCCGGGAGTTTCCAACCTGATCTCCATTTACAGTGCGACCTCCGGAAAAACGGTGGCCCAGATTGAACAAGAGCTCTCGGGGCTGGGATATGGTGCACTGAAAGAGGCAGTTACCAATTCGGTGCTGGAGCTGCTCATGCCACTCCAGGAAAGATACCAGGAATATCGGAAGGACAAAGCGTTTTTGACTAAAGTGATGACCGAAAATGCCCAAAAGGCAGATGCCCAAGCCCGCAAGACCCTGCTGAAAGCGCAGAGAAAAGTGGGTTTTGGTGCGCGCAAGCTGTAATAAAAGTGTGAATACAGGGCAGAGCCTTGACAAAAAATAAGATGAGTTTATAGTAATATTATGTGGGATATGCTGGAAAAGAGGACAGCTATTCTGCAGAGAAGGATATGGAATTTATTTACAAAGGAGAGAAGTTTCGTGGCAGAAGAACAAGGTTGTACACACGATTGCAGCAGTTGCAGCGTGGATTGCGACAGCAGAAAACAAGATCCAAAGGACTTTTTAGAAAAACCCCATCCGCTGAGCAGCATTAAAAAAGTGATTGGCGTGGTCAGTGGAAAGGGAGGTGTGGGGAAATCACTGGTTACCTCCATGCTCGCTGTGGCCATGAACCGAGAGGGGTTCCGCACGGCGATTTTAGATGGAGATATCACAGGCCCATCTATCCCCAAGGCGTTTGGCATCACCCAAAAGGCGATGGGCAATGGCCAGGGAATTTTGCCTGTATCCTCCAAAGGAGGCGTGCAGATTATGTCCCTGAACTTGCTGCTGGAAGATGAGACACAGCCAGTGGTATGGCGTGGCCCAGTCATTGCAGGCACCGTGAAACAGTTCTGGACGGAGGTCATTTGGGATAATGTAGATTATATGTTCGTCGATATGCCTCCAGGAACGGGAGATGTGCCGCTCACCGTATTCCAATCCATTCCATTAGATGGAATTATCGTAGTGACATCCCCGCAGGAGCTGGTGGCCATGATCGTGGAGAAGGCCGTGAAGATGGCGGAGATGATGAATATCCCCGTGCTTGGATTGGTGGAAAACTTCAGCTATATCACCTGTCCAGACTGTGGAAAAGAAATCGATGTGTTTGGCCCCAGCAAGGCAGCTGAGATGGCGGAAAAGTTTGGGATAGATACGGCAGTTCGGCTTCCCATCGTGCCGGCATTTGCCAGACAGTGTGATAACGGCTGCATTGAAGACGCCAATGTAGAGCATTTAAGAAAACTCACCAATAAACTGGTCGGAATGTCTGGCGAGGAAAAATAAAAGAGAGAAAATGGCTGAGAACTATATTTTCAGCCATTTTTCATGTCTCATGTCGATATACATGTCTTGTGTGGTCATCTTAAATAAGGCGGTGGAGCGGTGGACTGACCCAATCGGAACTTGGTGGGGATGACCACATTCTTTTTGATGAAAGAATCCATCTTGGAGACATGTCCTTGCCGCGCTTTTTTGATGTTCTCAATGAGCAGCTCTGTGGCCATTCTGCCCATGAGATCAACATCCTGTTCGGAAGTGGTAAAAATAGGGGTTAAATAATCCTGCATGATCTGCTTATCAAAGCTGGTTACCGATAAATCATCAGGCACCTTTATTTTTAGTTCTTCTAATGCCTTGTACACCCCCAAAAGCACGTATTCGTTCATACAGTGGATAGCAGTGGGAGGGTTTGGCATGGCGAGCACTCTTTTGGCCAGATTATAGCCGATATCAATATGAGGGAAATCGCTGAAGATCATGTCCTCTTGCAGGGGGATTTTTGCCTCCATAAACGCCCGCTTATAACCATCTAAGCGGTTTTTGAGACAGGTGAGTTCTAGCCGGTATCCTAAAAAGGCGATGCGAGTATGGCCTAAATCCAATAAATGCTTGACCACCTCATATGTGCCCTGCTCATCTGTAGTGCCCACTTGGTCTACATTGTCAATATTGGCTTGGAGGGATACCACCTCCATCTTGGTCTTTGCCAGGTTGATGATGTCGATGTTCTCCACGGATGAGGCGATGACCAGCAGGCCGTCTGCCTGACGGGTAATGAGTTCACTGATGTAGGTGCGCTCTTTTTCTGGATTGTAGTTGGAAATACATAAGGTAAGGGAATAGCCGTGTTCATAAGCCGTCTGCTCGATGGCGCGGACCAGCCGCACAAAAAAAGGCTGCATTAAATCGGTGATGATAAAGCCGATATTTTTTTGCGTATTGCGCTTTAAATTTCTAGCCATAATATTGGGCGTATAGGAATACTCTTTAATAATCTCCAATATTTTTGCCTTTGTCTTTTCGTTTACAGGGGCGCTGTTGTTGAGCACACGGGAGACTGTGCTGGGGGAGACTCCCGCCAGCTTGGCTACTTGCTGTATGGTCATGTTCTTGTGTTTTGCATTCATAAGGTACTCCTCTAATTGTATGATAGCTACAATGGATATAAGCAAATTCCATGGTATTATTTTGATGGTTACTATATATAGTATAACATATTTTGAAATGAAGTGTGAAAACAATTTCAGATTTTCATGAAAAGAAGAGATCATTGGTAATTATTCGACGAAAAAGTGCGAATCGTATTAATGAACTGAGTACATAAAATATCAATAAAAAAATTATATATCACATATTTGACGAAGTAAAACAATATATGCTAGACTGAAAAAAAGTGTGTGAAAGGGAATAAGTACTTTGAAGAGCTTTATTGAGTTTAACGACGTAAAAAAAGTATATACCATGGGGGAAGTGAAGATCAACGCCCTAAATGGAGTGAACTTAGAGATGGAAGAGGGGGAGTTTGTCATTGTAGCGGGTGCCAGCGGCGCGGGAAAAAGCACTGTGCTGAACATCCTAGGGGGGATGGATCGAGCCACCTCAGGCAGAGTGGTTGTAGATGGCAATATAGTAAGTGAGTACTCCCCAAAACAACTAATAACCTATCGCAGATTTGATATAGGATTTGTCTTTCAATTTTACAATTTGGTACAGAATTTAACGGCACTGGAAAATGTGGAATTGGCAACGCAAATATGTAAAGATCCCTTTGACCCTAAGGATATCATGAAAAAAGTGGGGCTGGAAGATCGGATGGATAATTTTCCCTCCCAGCTTTCTGGAGGAGAACAACAGAGAGTCTCCATTGCAAGGGCATTGGCTAAGAATCCCAAAATACTGCTCTGCGATGAGCCCACAGGCGCATTGGACTACAATACTGGAAAGTCAGTGCTCAAGCTCCTACAGGATACCTGTAGGCAAATGGGAAAAACCGTAGTAGTGATTACCCATAATCTGGCCCTGGCACCTATGGGGGATCGGGTAATTCAACTCAAGAGTGGCAAAGTCATAAGCAATACCATACAGGAAAATCCCATTCCCGTGGAAAGGATTGAATGGTGATGACACGGGCTTTACTAAAAGACACTTGGCGAGAGATTCGCCATTCCATGGGACGGTTTCTCTCGATTTTTACCATTATTCTGCTAGGAGTATCCTTTTTTGCCGGTTTGCGGGCGGCAGGACCGGATATGGAAAATACGGCGGATCAGTATTTTGACGAACAAAATCTAATGGATTTTCGGCTGGTATCTACTTTTGGGATAGATGAAAATGATATCACAGCGATACAAAACGCAGAAAGCGTGGAACAAGTAATGCCCGGGTATTCTCTGGACGTCTTGCTGGAGGCAGATGATCAGGGGTATGTGGCAAGGCTGCACAGCATCTCAACCCAAGGGCAAGAGGATGCCCTCAATGTTCCACGTGTGATCCAGGGACGGCTGCCAGAGAAATCGGGAGAGTGTGTGATAGAAGAAGGGGCGCTTATCAGCAATGGCCTTGCGCTGGGCAGCGACATTGTGTTTTCCAGCGGGGATGACACTCCCCTTTCGGATTCGCTGGCACAGGACACCTACCGCGTAGTGGGCATTGTGGAGTCGCCCTACTATATCTCCTTTGAGAGGGGCACGAGCACTATTGGAAGCGGCCAAGTGGATACCTTTATTCTCATCCCGGAGCAGGATTTTAAACTGGAATACTTTACAGACCTGTATGTAACGGTAAAAGGGGCGAAAGCACTCAACAGCTTTGGAGAGGAGTATGACCAGTTAATGGGGGATACTCAAGATGAACTGGAGGGAATTGGCGATGCCCGCGCTCAAGAGCGATATGATGAAATTGTAAGTGAGGCCCAGCAGGAGATAGACGATGCCCAGCAGGAGATAGACGAGGGGCAAAAGGAATTCGATGATAAAATGCAGGAGGCCCAGCAGGAGATAGACGATGCCCAGCGGGAGATAGACGATGGTTGGCAGGAGTATGAAGAGGCCGAGGCTGCATTCCAATCTCAGATGGGCGAGGCGGAAAAGAAGTTGAATGATGCCAAGAAAGAGCTGGAGGATGGAGAAAAGCAATATGAGGAGGCGCAAAAGGAGTTTGCTGCCCAAAAGCCAGTTCTCGAGCAGCAACTGAGCGATGCGAAATTACAGCTGGATGACGCCAAAGAGCTGTTAGATGGGGGATATGCCCAACTGAATTCCCTCAAACAGGCGGTGGAAAATGGCCTCGTGCCAGAGGATCAATTGGAGCAAGTGCAGCAGACCATACAGCAGCTGGAGGCCACATTGCCCCAACAGCAGGCAGCCTATGATGCCGGTCTACAGGAATATCAAAACGGTGTGGATCAACTCACAGCTACAGAAAACACCCTAGCTGAGACAAAGAGAAGCCTAGAGCAGGGCAGACAGGAACTGGAAAGTCAGGAGAAACAGCTAAATGATGCGCGGACAGAGGGACAAAACCAGCTAGATGACGCAAAAGAGGAGCTGGAACAGGGCGAGCAGGAGCTGGCAGACGCCAAGCAGGAATTAGAGGACGCCAGACAAGAGGGCGAGCAGGAGCTGGCCGATGGCAGGCAGGAGCTGGCAGACGCCAAGCAGGAGCTGGCAGACCTGGAAATGCCCGAATGGTATGTGCTCAGCAGGGAATACAATCTGGGTGCAGAGGAATATGCGCAGGCAGCACAGCGAATGGTGGCCATGGCACAGGTGTTTCCCACACTGTTTTTTGTGATTGCCGCTATGGTCTGCCTCAATGCGATGACCCGCATGGTGGATGAGCAGAGGACGTTTATCGGAACGGCCAAAGCACTAGGGTATTCCAACGGCGCGATCGTCTCCAAATACTTAATTTATGCAGCTATTGCCAGCATCTTTGGAAGCATCATTGGCGTGGTACTGGGCATACAGATCTTCCCACGGATTATCTACTCGGCCTATGGCATCATGTTCCACTTGCCGCCGCTGATTGTGTCGTTCTACCCAGAATCTGCAGTGACGTCGGCAGCGTTGGCGGTTTTAGTAACTACAGTGTCCAGCTATGTGGCATGTCGCAGTGGACTGAGAAGCATGCCGGCAAAATTGATGCGGCCCAAAGCCCCTAAGATGGGTAAGCGGGTTTTCCTAGAGAGAATTGGATTTTTGTGGAAGCGGCTGACCTTTACTCAAAAGGTGACAGCCAGAAACCTCTTCCGGTATAAAAAACGTTTTTTGATGACTATTTTTGGCATTAGCGGTAGTATGGCATTGATGCTAGCGGGATTTGGACTGATGGACTCGGTATCCAATGTGATAGAATACCAATTTGGCGATATCTTAAGCTATGAGGCCACGGTAAATGTGGATATGGAAGGAGAAGACCCTGGCCAGGTGCGGGAAGACCTGCTGGAGAGAGGCGGCTTTACAGACGTGTTATTTGGGTATAACCAGTCTGTCACACTACAGGGCGCAGAAGATGAGATGGAGGCAACCCTTGTAGTGCCGGAGGATAAGGAACGGCTGGACGACTATGTAGACCTCAGGGAACGCATATCTAAGGAGGATATTTCTCTAGTCGATGATGCGGTGGTGTTGACGGAAAAGTTGGCCAATAAAATTGGCGCTGATGTAGGAGATCAGATTACGGTGGAGTTGGGAGAAGAAGAGCGTTATAAGGTAACAGTCTCCGGGCTCACAGAAAACTATCCCTACCACTACATCTATATGTCTCCTGAAATGTATCAAAATTTGACGGGAGAAGCAGTGCAGTACAATATTGGGTACGCCCAAATGGATGAAGATAAGCAAGTAGATCAGACACAAGTAGGAGAAGCGCTGATGGATAGCCCCTATGTGACGGGAGTGAGCTTCCTATCGGAAATGAAGAGCTCCTTTGAGGACATGATCTCCACCCTAACCTATGTGGTGTTGGTGCTCATCATCTCGGCAGGGGCATTGGCCTTCCTCATTTTGTACAATCTCACCAATATCAACGTCAACGAGCGATATCGGGAAATTGCCACCATCAAAGTGCTGGGATTTTACGATAAAGAGGTGCTAGCCTATGTGTACCGGGAGAACTTCATCTTAACGGCCATTGGCATACTAGTGGGATGTCTTTTGGGAGTGTTGCTCCACTCTTATATCATCACCACAGTGGAAGTAGAGGCAGTGATGTTTGGCCGCAATATCAACTTCTTGAGCTATGTATGGTCGTGCTTGCTCACAGTGGCCTTTGCTCTTATCGTGAACTTTGTGATGTTTTTCAAGCTGAGAAAGATAGATATGGTGGAGGCACTGAAAACCGTGGAGTAAGGGTGATTGAAATGGCAGAATCTTGGCTGGCTTGCGCTTAGCAGTAAAAGGTATGCATTCATACCTTGCCAGAGAGCAAAGGGCGGGGGCTTAGGAAATGGATAAAATGGTTTAATAAGAGGAAAGTGTTAGAGGTGATGAAATGAAAGCGGTTGTCAGGTATGGAAGAGAAAAGGGAAAAGTAGAACTGAGAGATGTGCCGATACCCAAAATCGATGAGGGAGATGTGCTGATCAAAATAAAGGCGGCGGGACTTTGTGGATCGGATATCAATTCTATCAATGGCAAGACCGAGTTTCACGGGAATCAGGTGATATTGGGCCATGAATTTGCCGGCGAGATTGTTCAGATGGGCAAGCGAGTAAAGAGTTGGAAGCTGGGAGACAGGGTGGTTTCCGATAATTCCGGCTATGTATGTGGAAGATGCCATGCGTGTATCAGAGGCGAATTCCTCCTGTGTAAAGATAGAAAATTTCTCGGCGGAGATATGGACGGGGGTTTTGCGGAGTACATCAAGATCCAAGAGGATGTGTTGAGGACACATCCCACCTGCCTGATGAAAATACCCGACGGAATCTCCTATGAAGAGGCGGCCATTTTGGATCCTATGTGCAATGGATATAATGCTGTGATTCAGCAGGGAAAAATGACGCTAGGGGATAGCGTGGCGGTCTTTGGCGCAGGCCCACTTTCTCTGGGGGCCATCCAAATTGCAAAAGCAGCTGGCGCGGTAGATGTGATCTGCATAGCAAGAAGCTCGACTAACCAGCTTCACCTAGATATGGCGCGCAAACTGGGTGCGACACAGGTGCTGCTAGGGGATGACGATGGGCTCACCGAAAAGGTGATGGAGATAACGAAGGGAGAAGGTGTAGCCATCGTACTAGATGGTGCAGGCCCTAATGAGCTGTTTCCCCTTGCCATGTCTCTGGTGAGAAACGGAGGGAAAATCGTGCGAATCGGCTATGATTGGCAGGGGCTAGGATATTCGCTGAACGATTTGATCGATCGAAACATATCCCTGGTGGGACATATGGGCTATAACCCAACCGCTTGGAAATACGTCATTAAACTGCTGGAGGCGGGCATGTTGGATGTGAAATCTACCATTACCCATGTAATGCCCCTTGAGGACTTTTTCAAAGGCGTGCAAGCCATGGTAAATAGGGAAGCTATTAAAGTGGTTTTTCAGCCGTGAAGTGGATTTTTGAGAAAATGTGAAGAAGAATTACGAATGCGCGATATAATTTTTATCCGTACATGAATGAAACGCACGGAAGTACAGTTATAGAAGGCGATTTCATCTGTCAGTCGAAAGGCTGCTATACAGCTATAGCGGCATGTCGGGTTTTCCGCAAACACTATTCTTAGAATACAGCGCAATGGAAATTTCTTTTCGGAAATGATAGGAAGACTGTATAAAATCTTGCAGTGAGAAGCAAGCGATATTCTGGCATTTGTGCAGGATATTGCAGCAGAAAATATGGAGGAACAATAATGGATAAAAAACGAGTAAGCTTGATTAAGCGGCAGTTCGATTTGATTGTACATAATTATAAGGAAGCGCCGCAAGTGGAGTATTGGCTTGCACGTGATTTGATGCCTCTATTGGGATATGAGCGTTGGGAAAATTTT
Organism: uncultured Eubacteriales bacterium; assembly: GCA_905193725.1. Lineage (GTDB taxonomy): Bacteria > Bacillota > Clostridia > Christensenellales > Christensenellaceae > CAJJPW01. Next base: position 2,074 of record CAJJPW010000013.1, on the reverse strand, counting down.
GATAATGCTATTGCACGCGCAATGGAGTCATGCGAAAGCAGTGGAATTGAGGTTTTGAACCATTTTCGTGAGATCACGAAAATGGTCTCTTTAGGAAGTGGTTCCAAACGTGGCGTCAAAGACTATATGCTGACCCGCTATGCTTGCTATTTGATCGCTCAGAATGGAGATCCCAAAAAAGAAGAGATTGCCTTTGCGCAAAGTTACTTTGCCCTACAGACTCGTAAACAGGAATTCATTGAAGAGCGCATTTCTCTGATTGAACGCACCGAGGCACGCGGACGGCTGCGTGAATCTGAGAAGCGGCTGTCACAAAATATTTATGAGCGTGGTGTAAGATGATGCCGGCTTTGGCCGCATCCGTTCTAAGGGAGATTGCGCTCTCTTCGGTGGTTATACAACACAGGAAATGAAAAGCAGATTGGGGGTAAAAGGTAATCGCCCATTAGCGGACTTTTTGCCTACCCTTTCGATTGCTGCGAAAAATCTGGCAGCAGAAATGATCAATTATAATGTAGAGGAAAAAGATCTCCAAGGAGAAAAAATCATCACTGGAGAACATGTGCAAAACAACCTTTCTGTCCGCGAAATGCTGGTAAAACGCGGTATTCAACCAGAAAATCTCCCTCCTGCCGAAGATATCAAGAAGTTGGAACGCAGGGTAAAATCCCAGGAAAAGAAAATCGCGGCACAATCTGGCAAGTTGCCTTCTCGTATAGAGGAAGGGAAAGGCAATGAGAGCAAATAAAATGAAATTGACATGGACTTCCCATAACTGATGCTTCTATTTCACGTTTGGTAGATCAAAAATTACAAAGAAAGAAAATCAGTTCAGTTGGTGGAGCAGATAAGAAACTGTCTGATCCAGTGCCATGCCATGGGAAGCCTTGACTAAGATGGTATCACCCTGTTGAATCAGACTGGGAAGTGCCCCTATGAGCTGCTGTTGGGTGGCGAAGTACTTTACCTGTTGGCTGCCTCCTTGCTGTGCCCCTTGGGCGATCTCTTTAGCCAATGGCCCCACACATAAAATCAGATCGATGCCCAATTTCGCCGCATAAGTTCCTATCTGTTGGTGGTACATTTGGGCTTTTTCCCCCAGCTCCAGCATGTCTCCTAATATGCATACCTTTCGTCCCGCAGCATAGCTCAGCACGTCTAGAGATGCCCTCATGGAACCTGGATTGGCATTATAGCAATCATTGAGCACGGTGATGCTCTGTGCCTTTTGAATATCCATCCTGCCGGACAGAGGAGCGTAACTTGCCACTCCCTGCTGTATGGCTGCCATATCCATGTGGAGGGCGAGACCGGCACAAATGGCTGCTAAGGCATTATACACCATATGCCTGCCAGGAGCAGGTACGTGGAATGAAAATTGCTCGCCTTCCAGATGCAGTGTGAAATCCGTCCCCTCTAAACCCAGGCTTACCAAGTCAGTCCCATAGATCTGACAGCTAGGAGTGAGGCCAAACGCTACCACATCCTGCCGTGTGCGCTGCAATTTTTGTAGATAAGGATCGTCTCCATTGATAAAGACGGTACCGCCTTCCTGCATATACTCCAGCATTTCGCTCTTGGCCTGTAAGATGCCATCTTTAGAGCCGAGATGTTCGATGTGAGCCTCCCCGATGTTGGTGAGAAAACAGTAGTTGGGACGGACGATTTTGGCTAAGTTGCGTATTTCTCCAAAGTGATTGGTGCCCATTTCAATGACAGCTGCCTGATGATGCCTTTCCAGCCGAAAAATATTAAGTGGCACACCAGTTTGATTATTGAGGTTTCCCTGTGATTTGAGCACGTCAAACTGCTGGGAGAGGACGCTGCTGATCATTTCCTTGGTCGTAGTCTTGCCCACACTGCCAGTGATGCCGATGGTGGGGATGGAAAACAGGCCCTTGTAGTAGGCGGCAATATCCTGAAAGGCCTGCAAAGTAGAGGGTACTAAGATATAAGGGCGTTCTGTATCCAAAGGGCGTTCGGATAGTGCGCAAACAGCCCCGCTTTCATAGGCAGATGGGATGAACTGATGCCCATCAAACCGCTCCCCTCGAATGGGCACAAAAAGGCAGCC
>CAJJPW010000012.1 GCA_905193725.1 uncultured Eubacteriales bacterium | reverse complement strand
AAAACTCTGTAAAGTTTTCACAATATTTTCGTATTATTTTCTCTTTAAAAGCAATGTTTTCAAAGGTATTTTCCATAAAAAAAGAACAGCCCCACACAATGTGAAAGAACTGTCCTTTTATAAATTCTGTAATATTTCTGTTATAAAGTAATTATAACAGATGTTTTCTTAATTCTTCTCCGCTCAGAGCGCTTAAGTAAGCAGGTGCTACATCAAATACCGTCTTGCAGCCATTCTGTCCTTCCTGGTTCATGCGGTATGCAGCTCTTGCATATGCAATGATTACAGAAGAAGTAAATTCCGGATTGGAATCCAGTTTCAGGCTATATTCGATCACATGGCTATTCTCATCGTTCCAGCCAGTCTTGCCTGTGCGGATTACAAATCCACCGTGCGGAATTCCGCTGTGGTCACGTTTCAGTTCCTCTTCGGAAATAAAATGTACTGTGGTATCGTATTCATCAAAATAATTGGGCATGGTAACGATATCGTGGGTAACCTGCGCTGCGTCCGCCCCATCTTCCAGGACAACAAAACACTCGCGCAGATGTTTTTGGCGGGTGGTGTAGTCCTTGGTGGAGCCCTGGCGGATTTCTTCCATCACGGATTCCACCGGGATGGTATATTGTTTGCCGTCTTTTACGCCTTTTACGCGGCGAATGGCATCCGAATGCCCCTGGCTGACGCCCTTGCCCCAAAAAGTATAATCCTGTCCATCTGGCAAAATGGCGCTGGCAATCATGCGGTTGAGCGAAAACATTCCCGGATCCCAGCCGATGGAAATGGCACCCACATGGCCTGCCTGCCTTAAGGACTTGTCCACCGCCTCAAAGTATTCTGGAATTTTAGCGTGGGTATCGAAGCTGTCTACCGTGCAGAACAGCTTGGCGATCTCCGGCCCTTGTGCCGGCAAATCGGTAGCTGATCCGCCGCATAAAATCATCACATCAATCTTACCCTGATACTGTTTTAAGTTCTCAATGGGCTCTTTTTTGGCCGTCTTGGTAAATATGTTTAGATCTTTAGGATCTCTTCTGGTAAATACTGCACAAAGCTCGATATCGTCATTTTGGGCGATACTGTATTCACATGCTTTTCCCAAATTGCCGTATCCAACAATTCCTACTCTAATTTTTCTATCCATCTTTTGCCTCCATAACAAAAAATCTATCATTTTTCCCATCATTTTTGATACTTTTCATTGTAGCAGAGTCATTTGATCTGTCAAGAGATATCTCTCCCTAAGAAATAAAATGCATCCAATAAGCCCATTATTTTTCCTTTTTGCTAATCCGCTTGAATCAAGTAAGGCACAAGATTGTCTGATTAGAATATTTATTTGCCATTTAGAGAAGCGAGGTTCTGTTCAACAATCTACACCATATTAGATGTATACAAAGTGTTCTCACCTTTTTTATGTTTCAAAATACACTATATTAGATATCAACTAAACCTATGATAAATCTAACAAGAGCAAAACTAGCATTGGGATATTTTACTCCTTATTAGATGTAAAACATATATTCTACACCTAATTCGGTGTTTACTTTTCTTTAGTCAAAAGATTTTTACACTATATCAAGTGTATAATCCTATCGTTTTGCCACCCCTAAATACACCTAATACAATGTATTTTATGCCCACAGAAATTGCTCTACCATTTATCCTTATTAGTTGGCATTTCTCTTTATCACATGCACTTATTCAAAGATATCGCCTTTTTATATCATTTTAAGTGTTTTTTGTAAAGTCCCGGCACCCTCCTTCTTGTATTTTTTACACTTAATTTAGTGTAAATAGTTCAACATCATGTTTTCCAAATTAAGCGTATTTCGTTTTATCGCTTCCAAAGGGTTGACTGCCCCCTTTTTTTACATCATTTTAGATATTTCCTCACGCGTTTATTTTATAGAATCACTTTCCTCATCTAAGTGGCACACATCCTTTTCTCCATTCAATTTTTTCTCATAGCAAAAGAAGCAGCTCCAAAGCTGCTCCCTCACTACTTACTTTAATTACTTACCCTTAATCCTCTCTCCTCCTGTATCTGAGCGTAGAGAGCATCTAAGTCTCTCTCCCCTAGATAATAGCTTTGTATATCTATACTACTAACAGTATCTCCCCTTATTTCAATCTTCAGCCAGTATTCTGTCACATCTTCAACTGGTTTTTCATCCTTAGATCTATCTCGAGTGCATACACTCCAAGTATTCCCCTGTTTTTGAACTCCTAAGTCAATATATCCATCTATTTTCAGTATGTCCCGATTGGTTTTTGCAAATTCTTCCAACGTTTTTCCTTTCCATTGCTCTTCGGATATTGGTCTGCTGTAAAAATTTATACTCGATATTGTGAAATCCCCATAGGCCTCACATAATTCTTCCATCTTGCTTAGAAATCCTATTCCTCGCAGAGTAGTACAATCTTGGTAAGAACTATTCATACCGTATATTCTACTCTCAACTATGGGGTATTTTTCCGTTGCCGTATCCGTATACACTGGTTCACTTCCCCTATATATGCCAAATTCTTGTTCTGATATATTCTCCAGTATCTCTCCCTGATATTTTGAAGGCTGCTTTGTTGTTTGTTCCTGAAGTACGTCTTCTTCTTTTTCCTCAGGATGCGCTCCAAAACGCCACATATCTATACACTCTAATATCATCTTCCCATATTGATCATCAAACTGAAAATCTACAGAATATCTTACATCTTCTTCGGACACTGGCTCTCGAGTAAATTCACAAGTTCCCGGCTTGCAATACCAGGTATATCCGATATAACAGCTGCCTAACGCCCCACTCCAATTTGGACCTGCTAATTCCTTCATTTGATCCAAGTTTTCAATAGGCTCTGAAAATCCACTAAAAGATACCTCATCTGGCATTCCCCAGCCTTCATATGCTTCCAGCATTTGCTCCAAGCTATCTTGTAGTTTAATTCCTCGCCAGGTTTCATAAGCCAAGTTTTCCGTGTCAAAGTAGCTTGTATACTTTATATAAACTCTGGCCAAACTAGGCTCTCCTTCCAAATCGATGTGCTTATCTAGCTTGCCATCTTTATAGAGGCCAAAATCCGCTAAAGTTGCCCCTCCTGTTTTGGGTTCTTTATCATACGGCCTATTTTCTGGCTCCCCAGTGCACCCTATCACCCCTATTAGACATGCACATACTAGTATGATGATCCCTATAATCCGTTTCCCCATCCAAATCTTTCCCTTTTCCTTTTTTCCCATTATCCCATGTTTTCCCACTTTCGTCCATTGCAAATTCGGTTTATTTCGACACAAAAACTATTTCATCCAGTATTTTTACTCTATATCTTTTAGATGTACGGTACAGGCGATTTTCCTTTACACCTGATTTACATCTTATCTGATGTATTCTCATCATTCTATATTACATCTCATTAGGTGTAAACCTCTTCCTCTCCCCTTAGCAAAAGAAGCAGCTCCAAAGCTGCTCCCTCACTACTATTTTAATTACTTACCGAATCCTCTCTCCTCCTGTATCTGGGCGTACAGGGCGTCTAGGTCCCTCTCTCCTAGATAAAAAGACCGTAAAAAAATCTCTTTCACTTTGCCATTTTCTGTGGTCACATCCATCCAGTATTCCGTCACATCCTCCACCGGCTCTTTTTGCGTGCGCCTATCTCTCGTGCATACACTCCAGGTATCTCCCTGCTTCTGCATCCCAAATTCTAAAGTGAGCGATCCTTTTATCAAATCTGGATTCTGTTTGGCAAATTCATCTAGTGTCAGTCCTTCCCATTGCTCTTTGGGTAAGGATTCTACCTTCCTTGCATAGCTCACCCTCGTAAGATGAAACTCCCCATAGGCCTCACAGAGCTCTTCCACACTGCTCAGATATTCTATACCCCGCAGCGTATTGTATTTATCACGTTTGTCTATCTGATATTCCGCGTATGGATTTTGCTCTGTTGCCGTTGCCGTCTCTGCTGGTTCACTTCCCCGGTACAGCCCAAACTCTTCTTCTGACATATTCTCCAGTATTTCCCCCTGGTATTGGGCGGGCTCCTGATTTGTTTCTATCTCTTTTTTTATCTCAGGATGCTCTCCCGAACGAGTAAGTCTAATGTGAGTTAATACTATCTCGTCGCCCGCTCCCTTACCGAATGAAAAATTGATCGTATATTCCACATCATTTTCTGTTTTCGGCTCCCTGGTAAACTCACAGGTCCCCGGCTTGCAATACCAGGCATATTCTAAACTGGCATGAAATATTTCTAAGTCCGCCGTTTGCCTAATCAATTCTAACAGTTCATTCATGTCTGTTATATTGCCAGCCTTTGGATCGCTTTGATCTGGCATTCCCCAATCTTTATATGCCTCTGCCACCTTCTCTATACTGTCTGTTAACTGAATTCCTCTCCAGGTTTGATACGCTAAATTCTCCGCATCTAATGGGCCCTCATATCGGATATATAATGCCCCTCTAATTGCTGAACCCGTTAAATCCACATGATCGTTCAACTGGCCATTTTCGTACAACCCAAAATCCGCCAAGGTTGCCCCTCCTGTTTTGGGCTCTTTGTCATATGGCCTATTTTCTGGTTCCCCAGTGCACCCTATCAGCCCTATCAAACATGCACACACTAGTATGATCCCTATCATCCGTTTCATCCAAATCTTTCCCCTTTCCCTTTTTCCCCATTATCCCATATTTTCCCACTTCAGTCCACAGCGAACTTCATCTATTTTTGTCGATCAGGGCATATTAAATATTGTTGCCTCCAGTTCGCGCACTAATTTTTCGATCACATAATCTGCAATTTCATCCAGGTCTTCTCGCATTAAGGGCTTACCGTTTTGGTTTTCCGTTTCTTTCAGTTGGTTTTTTTTATATTCCTCTTTTATCCACCGCATAGCTTCTTGCGCCAACTGTTTACTATACGAGTTGGTAAATACCTTCGCTCCTTCTGGAATATAGGCAATTTCCGGCCCGTGTTCTCCTACCTCCATAAAACCCCCTGGAGCATATTGGCTTCCTAGCGCCATGTGTCCATAGGAAGGGGCGAAGCCGCCGTATTCTTTAAAGGAGTCGTACCATGTTTTTGTTTTTGTATTGTTTCTACTGTATAATTCTACTCCAGTATTCAATAAATTAGGATCTAAATGTCCATTTTCAGCTTTAAAATCTTTCCATAATTTCGGTATCCAGTCCATGCTATCTCGTTGCTGCATAAGCGTATAGCTTTCATTTTTCCAATAATCGATCTCTTTTTGTATGTTTTGTACCAATTCTAATTGAAGATCCCAATCATCCCATAGATCCATTATTGTACGAGATTCAAGCATATCTACTCCAAATACAGATTCCTGGGCTGCAAATTGTAACAGCTCCTTCGTTGGCCTTCCCAGATAATCTGTTTGCGCTTTTTGATATGCATAACTATCAATTAGAGAAAACGCTTGAAATAAGTTAACGTTCACCCCATATTTTTCTTCAATGGTATCCCATATCTCTGAATCAATAAACGCCTGTGCTGTATCGCTATCAAAAATTCCTTCTTGAATGAGTTCTATAATCCCATCTTGATTTTCTTTAATAGCAGCAATCTCTTGATCTGAAAACTTTTGTCTTTCTATTATTTCCCCATCTATTTCAATCGTTTGAGTTTTATTTTTAGGATTATTAATATCAATATAAACGAGCATCTGTTCATATACCAATTCAGCAAATTTTTTAACTTTTTCTAAAGAATCTTCCCTCATTTCTTTTAACTCTGCCATTTCTCTTGGAAGCTTGTCTTCATATTCCAATACTTGACTATTGGCATATTCAATGGCAGGTCCAAACGTCGCACCGCTATAATATCCCATAAGCAGATAATCTTGTTCGTTCACTACCTCATAATCGTTGTTATTCCCCTCCAAGCTAATATCAATATGTGACCCATAATATATCTGCGGCTCGCTAAAGGCTTCTTCATAGAATTGTACATTTTCTTTAAATTCCTCTATATTAGTATTGATTTCTTCAATTTTTTCAAAATCTTCTCTACCAATGTACTTTACTAGTGCTACCAGCAAATCAGCCCCCATATATGACCCTATAAACTGTAATCCAATTTTCACATATTCCCATACATCTGCCCCTTCATCAATCGCATTCGCTACTTGTAAGGCCAAATCGATCACATCTGTCGGCCCTGGGGTGAAATCCACATCCGTAACCCAATCCGTCACCGAGTTCAGCATCTTTTTATCGATTTTTGTCTGCTGCTTATTCACTTTTCCAACGTCTTTAGCTAAGCCCTCTACGCTGCCTTCCAAAGTGTCCAGCTTTTTTCTTATCTCCTTATTTGTTAGATCTCTCATTGTCTTTCCCCTTCCTTTTTTTGGAGGAGAGCAGCTGTTTTCTTTCCTGCTCTCCTCATTTGCTTGCAAATGGTGCTGCCAAAACCCCGCGTCCTATTCGGTGGAACATCTAGCCTAGGCCTATTCTTCTTAGCAATGGCTTCTTGGCCAATTAGCCTATGGCCGCTTTGGAATGAGCTCTGTTGCTATTTCACCGCCCGGTCTTTGTCATTTCAACAATCAGCCCATAATAGTAGGCGCTGGAGCTTCTGGCTATTTATCCATTATGCTTCCACCTCTCGTATAGTGGATTTTCCCAAAATACCGCTGAGCTCTAAGATGTTTTTAAAGAGCATTGCTTTGTCTTTGGGCTCTAAAATGTTCACCACTTCCACGTAGTCCTCGATCTGCCCCAGTTTTACCAGCTCTGCTGCAAGTTCCCGCAGGCTGGGGCTTCCCAGATAGCATAGGTACAGGTTTCTCCTTTTCCTATCTGTAAAGTTCACCCACTCTTCAATCTCCTCTTCCGTCAGGGACTCGATCTCAATCTCCCGCTCTAACGCGCCAACATAGAGGCTTTTACGCTTCCTCACCTTTTTCTCCTCTAAAATCCTCTGTGCCTGCAATACAAATTCTCGTAAATCATTTGGTTCCATTTTGTTTTCCCCACTTTCTTTTTTTTAATTTCCTTTTGCCAACCCTCTGGCAGTGTCTTTCTCTATGGATTCCTCCTCTTCTTCCCTGTCAAAACGCACTCATTCAAATCATCTCTTTTCCCCCTTCCCTAAGTTGGGCCTTTCTCCCCTTTCAGCACTTTCAAGATAGTTCTCATGCACCCTTCTTGCCGCTGTGCCACTTGGAGGCTTTTTTCGCGCCCTATGCAGAAATTCTCTTCACAAAAAAGGCGCTTCTCGCGCCTATTGTTTCTCTTCTAAATTTTCACGGTTTTCTTTTCCGGCGCGTATCCTCCAAACCTTTCTAATCAAGTAAATCTTTTCCTACTTTCTATACTACACCGCTTTGTAGAAATGTCAACAACATCCATTCTCATCTTTTCTCATTCACCGTGCAGCGAAAGTCTAACCTTTCTTCTCATAGAGCAACAAATAGCAAAAGAGAGGTGAAACCACCTCCCTTTTGCTGCCGGCAAATACTACTGATTTTGAGATTGGACTTTCTTAAAATATCCCTGAGGATGTGCACATACCGGGCAAACTACCGGGGCAGAGACTCCTGTATGGATATGCCCGCAGTTCAGGCAGATCCACTGAACTTGCTCTCCCGAGGGATTTTGAAATATAGTACCTTGGTTCAGCTGATCTAAATAATCCCGATATCTCTGCTCGTGCATGCTCTCCACCTTGCCCACGGCTTCAAACAGCTGGGCTAACTCTGGAAAGCCCTCCTGTCTAGCCTCTTCTGCCATGCGAGGATACATCTCACTGTGCTCATAATACTCGCCCTCAGCTCCACTTCCCAAGTTCTTTTTGGTATCGCCGATGGCCTTGAGTTCTCTGAGCCAAATGGCGGAGTGTGCCTGTTCGTTTTTGGCTGTCTCCTGAAAGATATCAGCAATTTCCTGATAGCCTTCTTTTCTGGCTCTGCTCTCAAACTGCTTGTACTTGTTATATGCCATGCTCTCGCCGGCAAAAGCTTCTCTCAAATTTTGTTCTGTCTTTGTACCCATTAAGTCTTTCATCTGTAGTACCATCCCTTTCTTTTGTTTCAATCATCCATTTGCATTTTATGATTCCCAAAAATATCTATATTATTTATTTTTTGCTTCTTTTTTTAAAACAATTTTTTTAATAAAAATATCTTTTTTTCGCTTTATCGGTAATTATAAAATAGTATGATATGTTATAATGTAATTTAAGAGTTCTCATTTTAGGGGATTTTCCTCAAAAATTCCTCTAAATTGGGATTTCCACCTAAATAAAAGTTCTATTTCGCCAGTTTACCATCTTGTAACTTCCCATAATTTACCTTATTCTTTTTACAAAAAGAGGATGGTGTCGAATTATGGATTTAAAAGACGTATTAGCCGAAAATGTAAAAAACTCTCGCCTGAAGCATCATTATTCACAGGAAAAGTTCGCAAATGAAGTGGGTCTTAGCGCATCTCACCTAAGGGATATTGAACACGGCAAGGGCAATCCCACTTTGGATACCATTGAGCGAATCGCCAAAGGCTTCAATGTTCCCATCGAGAGCATGATTTTGCAGGAGCCCGACTTGCCGGAAAACATTAAAATCATATCTCACTTTTTAGCGAGAAATTTAAACTGTATTTTAAAGCTGCCTCCTGAACAGCGCACATTGTTCGTCCGGGTATTTGAACAATTGGTTGTCATGCTGTCGTACAATATCGACTCAGAGGATTTGATTGAATAATAACCGTATTAACTATTATCCCCGAATTTGAGGCCTTCTTTTTCTCGATGACTTTCCTCTGGGCGATATCAGCTCATAGTGTTCATTGCCACATCTACACCTTTGTGGTATATTATGTGTTACAAAGTTGAGCAGAGGTGAGTATCTATGAATTCCTATGAAATACTGCGTCATATTGACCACACTTGTCTGGATCCCTATGCCACATGGGATCAAATAAAGTCGCTATGTGATGAGGCTATCCAATACCAGACGGCCAGTATTTGCATTCCCCCTTGTTATGTACAGAGGGTAAAACAGCAGTATGGGGAACAAATCCCCATTTGCACTGTTATCGGCTTCCCTTTGGGCTATAGCACCACTGCCTCTAAGCTTCTGGAAGCCCAGCAGGCAATTGCAGATGGCGCCAGTGAAATCGATATGGTAATCAACATCTGTGATGTAAAGAATGGGAATTTTGCAGCGATTCAAAGTGAAATCGCTCAAGTAAAACAGACGATTGGCAGCCATATTCTCAAAGTCATTGTGGAAACTTGCTATTTATCACAGCAGGAAAAAATTCTGATGTGTCAGGTTGTCACCGACGCCCAAGCCGATTACATCAAGACATCCACCGGATTCGGCAGTGCCGGGGCGAAACTAGAGGATATCGCCCTCTTTCAACAGCATATCGGGCCCGGTGTTCAAATAAAAGCAGCTGGTGGAATTCGAACCATAGAGGATTTAGAGGCTTTTTTACATGCAGGGTGCCAGCGCATTGGCTCTAGCAGCGCAGTTGCTCTACTCACTCATAAAAAGTAAACCACAGCTGGAGAACTCAGTAAAATTCTTTCAGTTGAGGGATATTTCTCTCTGCTTTTTTCCGCTTGGAATTCACCAAATCAGCTACATCTCCCATAGCATAAGGGTATTGATGTTTATTTTTGTACTCTATTATGGGTACCTCTCTCAGTCTAGCACCTACTCTTCTGTCCCAATTTAAACCACTTAGTTTGGCCACCAGAGGATATTCTGCCGTTCGCTCTAAAAAGGTACTGGGTATTGATATATCTACTAAAATCGCCGTTTTATCTAATTAGGCCTGCTTTTCAAATGAGCTTCCAGATTGTATGCCGGAAATTCATTATTGTAGGAGCTATATTCAGCGTATTTTTACTAAATAAAGTCACATAGAAAAGCAGGAAATACATGTATCTCCTGCTGTCCTTTTACGCTTATTTTAGCAAGTCAAACTTGGCGTATCCTTTCATCACTGCAATATATTGAGGGCCTTTTGGAAGAACTTGATCTTCTGAAGTAATTTTCCACAGAGCCATACCATTGGATAACAGAGCACCACCAATCCTGCAAACAGCAGCCAGCCCTCTGTGCTGAGAATTCCCATGCTCAGGAAGTCTCTAAAGAAATACGCCCCAATAAAGAAGGCAGAGGCCATTACAATACACAGCGCCGCTCTCAGCACGTTAAACGGCCTGCAAATTCTAATGAGCAAAAACAGTGCCGTTACTGCTGTCATGTATACATTGAGAGTGACAAGCTCTACATCTTCTAAGTCCAACACATCTGCCATGACCCAAATGAGAATGATATTGATCACCACTACCACGCCGCTGGGAATTGCCCGGAGCAGTACTGTGGGCAAAAATTCACCTCGTATAGGGTTTTTATTGGGTTCCAGCGCCAGGATAAACGAAGGAACGCCCTCAAACAACACTCCGATGAGACTAAGCTGTACCGGCACAAAGGGATAGTGAATGGGGGTAAACAGCGTAATGAATGATAGCAAGAAGGAAAAGACCGTCTTCATCAAAAAGAGAGAAGCCGCTCTCGTGATATTGTTTACTACCCGCCGTCCTTCCATCAATACGCTGGGCAGAGCCGAAAACTGGGAATTGAGCAACACCAGCTGAGAGACCTGCCGTGCCGCATCGCTGCCCGCTCCCATAGCAATGCTACAATCCGATTCCCGCAATGCCAATACATCGTTGATACCGTCTCCCGTCATGGCCACCGTGTGACCTTGGTTGTGAAACGCCTGAATCAGCTGCCTTTTTTGCAGAGGAGAAACTCGCCCAAAAACTCGGTAGGTTTTTGCCGCCTCCTGCAGTGCAGCTTCATCTTCCACTGTGGACATATCAATATATTGGTCCGCTCCCTTGAGTCCTACCTGCTTTGCAATGGCCGCCACTGCTGTGGGGTTATCCCCGGAGATGAGCTTGAATTGAATTCCCTGTTTTTCAAAGAACTCCAGCGTCTTTTTGGCGTCGTGCCGCACAGGGTCTTTGAGGCATATAAGGGCGATTGGGTGCATTTGTTCTGGCAGCGCCTGTTCCACCTGCTGCTCTGAGCAGCATACCAGCAGCAGCCGCGTCCCTTCTGCTACCATCTGCTGCGCTCTATCGGGCAGCGTAAATTCCATATTTTTGGCCACGATCTCCGGCGCGCCAATGACTACTGTACCAATATCTTTTAAAACCACTGAGCTCCATTTTCTCTCGGAGGAAAAAGAAGTCCTTCCCACTGCTTTTACATCCTGCCCACCGGGAAAACGCTTTTTAAGCGCCATAAATGTGGCGTTATTGTCCTCCTGGTTGCGAACGAATCCTCCAAGTAATTCCTCCAAGGATACCGGCAAATTATCCGTCTCTAAAGGAATCGTGTCTATGACTTGCATATCTCCTTGGGTAATTGTCCCTGTTTTATCCAGACAGATGGTATCCACCCGAGCTAGCGTTTCGATGCAAAAGAGTTCCTGTACCAGCGTCTTTTGTCTGGCCAGCTTGATCACGCCCACTGCCAAAGACACGCTGGTGAGCAGCACCAATCCCTTAGGCAACATGCCCAGCAGCGCAGCTGACGTAGAGGAAACCGCTTCATCCAAAGGAAGATCGGATAAAAAGTAGGATTTTAAAAACAGTAATACACCTATGGGAATGATAAACATGCTGGTAAACTTGACCACCTTATTTAAGGCGTCCATCAAACCCGAATGGAATTTTTTGTGTTTTTTAGCCTCTTGCGTGATTTGCGCCGCGTAATTGTCCGTGCCCACATGGCAGACCTGGCACCAACTCTTTCCGCTCACCACAAAACTGCCTGACAGCAGCGTATCGCCAGGCTTTTTTAAAATGGAATCGGATTCTCCCGTCAGCAGCGCCTCGTTGACTTCTATTTGGCCATATACCACCTTGCAATCGGCACAAACCTGCCTTCCTGCCTGCAAAATGCAGATATCATCCAGCACAAGCTCTTCTACCGCTACCTCACGCTCTTCCCCTTGTCTTACGATGAGCGCTTTGGGTGCGGAGATAATAGAGAGTTTCTCCACCATCTTTTTGGAGCGAATTTCCTGTATGATGCCAATGACTATGTTGGCAACGATGACAACCAGATACATCAGATCTCGATAGGCGCCTACCAGCAGAAGACAGATGGCAACGGCAAAGTTAAAGGCATTAAAGAGGGTAAACAGGTTATCTCTAATGATTTGCCAGATTGTCTTTGTCATATGATCTGGCTGAATATTTTGCAGTCCTTGCCTTTTTCTCGTCTCGACTTGACCGGCGTCTAATCCCTGTTGATAGTCAGGATTCCAGCGCTGAATGTCATCGTTTATCAAATTTCATTTCCTCCTTCAGCCGAATTCCAAACAGTAGTATACCATATAACTGGCGCCATGAATACGACCTTATTTGTAAATTTTTACACACAGAGCTCCCTATTTATTCTAAAATATTGTAAAAGGTAGAAAAACGCGGGAATTTTCCACAATTCCACGCGTTTTTCATCTCATTGCCTGCAAAATCTACAGCTCTCTCTTTTCGTAAAAGTGGACAGATAACACCCAGGAGAGTACGGCCAGCAATAGTACTGCCAACAGCAGCAGCCCCTGCACCCTACTTGCCACAACAGTGAATGCCTCTTCTCCACCCCAACTAGAGCCGGTAAACGTCATAGATGCACATGCTGCCAAGATGACGATATAATAGGCGATTCTACCCTTTTCTGATCCAAAGCGGAAGATAAAGGGAAGTAAGATGCTGGGGCACACTAGCCCTACTACCACGAGTAGCTTGATCAAGCCCTCTAGCATATCCATATCCAACGTGTCCGTAACCAGCATTTTTACCCATTGGCTCCCCCAGGTGAGTACAATGCTGATCCCTAAAATGATGAGCATCATCAGGTATTTGGATGACACAATCTCTTTGCGGGTATAGGGCATGGTATCTGCGTAGCTGCACCACTTACTTCTCTCGTCATATGAGATCAGTGTGACCGGGATGATGCTGCCCAATAATACTGGATATGTGACAAAGAAGAGATTCTGGTCTCCCGCCAAAGACACCGCGATAAAGACAATGATAATAAACAGAAATGCTCGGCAGTATTTGCCCATCATGTAGAAATCTTTTAGCAATAGTCCTTTCATCATATTATCTTTCTCCTTTCACCATATAGACAAATAGTTCTTCCATGCTGACCGGCCCAACAACCATCCCACTGGGCATTTTATCTCGTCTCACTACCGCTTCTACACCATAGGCAGAGGTTTTTATTCCTTTAATTCCCTGAGGATCCAGTTCAGCTAGCTGTTCTCTGCTACAGCGAATCATGCCATACTCCTCTAACAGCCGATCCTTCTCCTCAAATAGCAACAACTTTCCCTGATGTAAAAAGGCAATATAATCGCAGATCTTTTCCAAATCTCCTACAATATGGGAAGAAAACAGCACCGAGTGGCTCTCATCCCTGGTAAACTCTCCAAAGATCTCTACTACTTCATCCCTTACTACCGGGTCCAGGCCGTTGGTGGCTTCATCTAGTATGAGCAACTTTGCATGATGAGAAAGGGCTACGGATATCCCCAACTTCATCCGCATACCGTTGGAAAAGTCCTTAAATTCCTTTTCCAAAGGCAACCCCAACTGCTTTAAATAGCCAAAATAGACTTCTTCCTCCCAATGGCGATAGGTATTTCTCATCACATGGTTGATTTGTTTGGGCGTCATACAGCCGGGATATCCCACTTCGTCGAGCACGACGCCGATGTCTTCTTTTATTTTGGCCAGGTTTCCCTCACATTCCCTGTCAAAGATTTTAATCTTCCCGCTGGTTTTGCGGCTCATTCCCAAAATCGACTTGATTAGCGTGGTTTTCCCCGCGCCATTTTCTCCAATGAGGCCCAAAATACACCCACTGGGCAGGGTAAAGCTCACATGATCTAACGTAAATCCAGGGTAGGATTTGCTGAGATTTTGGATTTCCAATGCATTCATTGTTCATCCTCCTGGGTTATGATATCTAACATTTGGATAATTTCCTGTTTTCCTATGTTACACGAAGCAGCTAGTTTCACGATGCATTGCAGATGCTCCTCTATTTGTCTTAAGTTTTCCTCTTGCAAGAGCTGTGTATTCTTTTTGGATACAAAACATCCCTTCGCTGCTACCGTATAGATAAATCCCTCTTTTTCCAGCTCGTCATACGCCCTTTTGGTGGTAATCACACTAATGTGAAGGTCTTTTGCCAAGTTTCGTATGGATGGCAAAGGGTCGTCTTCTTGTAATGCTCCGCTGATAATTTGGCTTTTTATTTGGGAGTATATTTGGTCGTAAATGGGCGAGCCACTTTTGTTATCGATAAAAATGTTCACGGGCGCCTCCTGATCATCTGTATATATACAGTATATACAAAATGTACAGTTATGTCAAGTACTTCATCCAAAAAATTTTAACTAATTGCACATGCCCAATCGTGGCAGTATTTCCATTTCAGCGCTATAACAAGCAGCAAAATTTTTAACTATTTTTGAGTAAATATTTCTGCTTAAGCAGCATAAAAATAGCATGTTTTATGAAAAACATGCTATAATAAATTTTTATTCTTTTGCTGCACCCATCTGTCAAACAACACGATCCTTCTTTTTTCAGCTAGCAGGTGCTTCGCGGTCGCTAACATCTAGAGGTTATTGTGCTTGAATGCGTTTTTTCAGCTGTTGCATTTTGGCATCCGTCTGTGCGATTGTGTCTGCACAGGCTTTTAGCTCATCAGCTATGATCTGTACATCTGGCGCATTGTTTTTGTACCGAATTTGATGTTCCAGGCTAGCCCAAAAGTCCATTGCTACAGTACGAATCTGTATCTCCACCCGGATCATTTCCTTTCCTGTAGAGAAAAATACCGGGGTTTCGATAATGAGGTGCAAGCTGCGATACCCATTTGCTTTAGGATTTTTAATGTAATCTTTCTGGGCAATGAGCACCACATCGTCTTGTTTCAGTAACAACTCTGCTACATCATAAATGTCGTCAATAAATGAGCAGATTACTCGTATCCCCGCCACATCATTTAAGTACTTTGATATGGCCTCTACCTCAATGGGCTTATTCAATTTATTAAGTTTCCCCGCAATGCTGTACGGCCGTTTAATGCGAGATTGGATGCTCTCAATGGGATTATGTTCTGTGAAGGTGGAAAGCTCATCGTTGAGTATTTCCAGCTTAGTTGTCACCTCACGAATCGCTGAGCGGTACTTTATCATCAATTCTTCATACTGAAATACCCGTTTAAGCATTTCATCCGTAACTTCTTCCCCATCATTGCCGCCAAAAAAATCCTTTAACGCTTCTTTTCTCTCTGCTAATTTAGTTTCGTATGCCGCCTTCATTTCTATATTCCTTGGTTACCTCCCTTGTCTCGTCTTACATTACAATTGGTATCTTTTTTTTCGGACTCTTGCGGAAATATCCTTTAATTCCTCTTTGGATAGGTCTTCTAAATGTTCTAAACGGTCTAAAAACTTTACAACACTTTCCCGGCTTTTTATCTTATTGAACTCCGTGAAATAGCTTACAATTACCCCTGGAATAAACGCCACAATTAAAAGTCCATATACTGTCAGCAGAATAGTCAATACTCTGCCCACCTCGCTTGTAACGACAAGATCCCCAAAGCCTACCGTAGTGCAAGCGGCAAAACAGTACCACAGGCTATCGCTAAAGCTATTGATGACCGGATCGACAAGCCAAATTAACACTGTAGTTATGAAAAAATAAATGAGAAAGCCCAATAAAAGCTTATACATATGCGTTGTCTTCATAATTTTATGCAATAGCCTAAGTCGCTTTGCATCCATTTCGTATTCCCTCCATCATTACATGGATTCTCATTTTAGCTCAAATCATTTCTATTAATAGATTTCTTTTTACCGTATATATACTAGATTTAAGCATCTCATCTTTCATCCAATTTCTACTAGCTCTGGTTTTTCATTTGCTCTTTTGGAGGTTCAGAAATCTTTCCTAGAGCCTTTTTGAACTGGAAGGTAAAGAGGATTGCCGTAAAAGTAACAGCTAGAAAATCCGCCACTGGCTCTGCCATATATACCGCCATAGTTTTGTCTTGGGTAAATATCAGTGGCATAATGTAGATCAGTGGTATGAGCAATACGAATTTTCTCATCACAGCCACCACAATGGAGCTCCCCGCTTTTCCTAGGGCCGTAAAAGTCATTTGGCAGGCCATCTGTATTCCAAAGAGAAGCAGACATGCCATATAGACTCTCAGTGCTGTTTTGGTAAATTCCAATAGTGTTGCATCGTTGGTAAACATCGCTGCAAATCCCTGGGGGAATATCATAACACATGCCCAAAGAATTACTGCATAGCACAGGCTGGCTTTTAGTAGCAGCTTAAAGGCGCCTTTGACCCGATCCACGTTTTTCGCCCCATAGTTGTAGCTGATAATCGGCTGGGCACCTTGCCCAAGTCCCTGCAAAGGCAGCATGGCAAACTGCATCACACTGGTTAAAATGGTCATCGCGCCCACTGCCGTATCTCCCCCATATTTCAGCAGAGAGGAGTTGAAGCAGACGGAAATGATGCTTTCACTGGCCTGCATGATAAAAACAGATAAACCCAGAGCTAAACTGGGAAGGATAATCTTTCCCTTTAATTTCAAATAGCATTTTCGTATTTTGAGAATGGTTTTCTTTCCAAAGAGGAACCATAGCACCCATATGCAAGACATGGCCTGTGAAATAATAGTAGCTAATGCTGCTCCCTGCACTCCCATATTGGCGCCAAAGATGAAGATAGGGTCCAACACGATATTTGCCACTGCGCCAATGAGTACCGATAGCATTCCCGTTTTCGCGAATCCCTGCGCCGTGATAAAAGCATTCATTCCCAGTGTCAGCTGCACAAATATAGTGCCGATGGCGTAGATGTTCATGTAATCCACCGCATACCCGATGGTATTTTCACTGGCCCCAAAGGACAAAAGCAAATCCTCATTCCATAGGAGCAAAACCGTTGTGAGAATGATGGAGATGATAATCTGTACTGTAAAGCAATTTCCCAGGGTCTTTTCCGCCGACTCATTGTCTCCTTTGCCCATAAAAATAGAGGCTCTCGGCGCTCCGCCATTTCCCACTAACGCCGCAAAGGCCGATACGATCATGATCAGCGGCATGCAGACGCCAACGCCGGTAAGCGCCATGGCGCCAATATCCGGAATATGCCCAATATAGATCCGGTCTACAATGTTGTAGAGCATATTGATCACTTGCGCCGCTACTGTTGGGAGGGCTAACCTTAATAGCAACTTTCCTACCGGTTCTTTGCCCAGAAAATCCTTGTCCTGATTCATGCTTTTCCACCTCTTTTCATAGCTGCCCCTATATTGAGCATTAGTCGGTCATTAAATGCTGCATATTGCTCTTGTTCTGCCTCAGAAAATCCTAAAAACACGCTTTCTAAAAATTCATTACGCGTATTGGAAATTTCCTCCATAATAGGCTTAGCCTCGGGAAGTAGTGAGAGGTGAATTTTCCGCCTATCTGCAGTATCCTGCTGCCTTCGGAGCAGAGACCTTTGGATGAGTTGCTCCACAGCTTGGGATACATTGCCCTTGGATAACATTCTCAATTCTGCAATGTCCTTAGCTGTATCCTTGCCGGGGTTATTTTGCAGAAAGCTGATGATATCAGCCTCTATTTGTGTAAGCTGATATTTCTCACAAACCTCTTTTAACATGTACTCATAGAGTTTTACAGTTCTCCGAATGCTGATTAATATATCCGTTGTGCATGGCAAAACGGCATTCCTCCCCCACTTATATAGTTTTTTAAATAACTATTTTTTTAAGAACTAATTATATCATGTTCTTTGCTTATGTCAAGTAGGTAAAAATCATTCCTTTGTTTCAATTCCCATAAAGGCACTATGAGAGCTAATGCCCATATGAAACAAGCAGTTTCGCCGATACAATAAAAAGCGCCTATAAGCGCTTTTTATTGTACTTTTTATTCCCATGAAGTAGCTTGAG
This sequence comes from uncultured Eubacteriales bacterium, assembly GCA_905193725.1. Classification (GTDB taxonomy): domain Bacteria; phylum Bacillota; class Clostridia; order Christensenellales; family Christensenellaceae; genus CAJJPW01. Next base: position 2,851 of record CAJJPW010000012.1, on the reverse strand, counting down.
ATACAACCACAGGCTCTCCATTTCCTATCTGTTTACCTGCCAGAGCATACAGCCTTTTTTCATAAAAATCTCTTCCACTACGTTGCCGCCAGCCGTGCGGTGCTGGCTTACGATGCGCTTTAGTTCCGCCTCGTTTTCCCTTCCCTGGTAATCATTTTGGTAAAATACCAGCGCCTGTTCCCAGGGCAATTCCCTTCGCACCACTTGAGATTCATACCAGATTTCCGGCTGCATTCCCCGGCTCCACAGGATGTGAAATAGATAATAGATTCGATTGTACTGAGGGCATGTGCCAAATAGCTGATCCAATTGCCGCCTTAAGGATGAAGTGCGCTCAGCAAATGTGCTGTAAAAGCACCAATTTTTGCTGGCCCGCATCATCTTCTCCAGGGTGGGAACGGATCGAATGGCAGGAGACATATTGGCAAACACTAAATCAAACGCTCCATCCCACTCTTGATTGCATTTTGGGTCCGCCCAATCCATCTTGTAAAACGCCACGTTATCCACTGATTTCGCATGCTGTCGCGCCCGTTCCAGCATCTTTCCGGAGATATCCACCCCTACTACCTGGCGGCATCGCTGAGCAAATTCCACCGTAAATAGCCCTGGTCCGCACCCTAAATCCAATACAGCGCTTTCTTTTTGAATGACTCCTTTGCGTATTAGGCGCTGTACCAAATTCACCCGGGCATTGCGAGAATCCTCTGAATGGGAAATCTCCTGGTCATATCTTGGAGCACGGAAGTCCCAATAGGCCTCTGCGCCGTTGTCCTGTGGCTGGTTAAAAGCCGATAAATCTATTTCTGGTATCCCTTGATTGTGCGCTTTCAATTTTACAACCCTCGGTTATACTCTTGGAAGCAATCCAGGCACACGAATTTGCCATCTTGCAACCGAATCTTATGCTCTGGTGCTGCTTCTCCGCACTTACTACAAGTTACTGATGTAAAATGGCGGGCTGGCTCCGGCATGGGGAGTGTAGGTTTCGAAACATCGAACAGCTCGTCTAAATCCGCCTCCAAAATGTAGTTCATTTTTTCCTCTCTGGTTCCCTGCATATTGATGGGTTTGAAGTAAAGACGAACGCTTTTTTGGGTCTTTCTATCGTAAAAGTTAAACGCCATTTTGCCCGTACCATGATACAGGAGATTGCCCTTTCCCAAAGTACAGCCCAGAAGTGCCGAAACAGCGTCTACTCCACAGGCATCATTTTCTGTAATACATACCAGCTCTTCATCTTGGGAAAATTCACACCCCAAAGCCTCACAAGCTGCTTGGCAAGCTCGAACGCCGATGGCAATTCCCGGGCACACATGGCCGTGGAAATCCACTGCCCGCTCCCAGTGCCGCTGCATCATCTCATCCATGGTCCCTTTCCTCCTTCACAAAACAAACTGCAAAGCGCGTTATGTTGGCTCTTATTTCTCTCCCATCTTACTTGGTTTTGATGAGCTGTTTTTATTATAAAGGAGAGAAATTTTATTGTCAAAACTATGAATTTTTAAGATATTTACCCCGGGCGCACCAAGTAAACATCCACCGGCCAATCTCCTTGTTATGCGTTCACTAACAAGGAGTTCGATACACGTAAAGGAGAGTCCCAAAAGGGGCTCTCCTTTTGCTGTAATACAGCGCCTTCGCATCTTAAGTTATAAGGAGAATATTCTACAAATGGGATGCGCAACATTTTCCATGTACCATCTATGTCACGCCTTTTCGATTTTTATCGTGATCCTTTTAGAGTAAAACCACCTGATTGCTGCCGTTGGATTTTTCAGCTGCCTCTAGCACAGCGATAACCTTGGCAATGTCCGCCGGATCAATCGCGGGCTCCGCCCCATTGGCGATGGTATTATAGAGCTTCTGATAGATAACCTCGGGAGGTACCGCTGGCAGCTCCAACTCCTTTTCCTTTCCCTCCTGGTAGAGTTTCAGCGAGCCAGGTGCCAGCATATCCTCCCCAATGGATAGAAACTCCAAACGCCCACAGGTGCCTTGAACGGTAAATTGCCTCAAGTCCTCATCCGCCTCGTAGTCGATCTCAATATGGGCGGACACATCATCCGGAAAGCGCAATAGCATATTGGTATAGCAATCACCGGTAAACTCCCATCCTTTGGAGGAGAGTACTGCATACACGCTCACAGGATCTGCTCCGTGAAGGTTGAGCATCATATCTGTCAGGTGGGGCCCCCAAGAGAACAGCGCTCCTCCCCCATATTCCTTATTTCTCTCCCAATTCTTTACATAGCTGGGAGCTCCCTCATAGCCACCCCAGCCGCTGAACAATTTTGCCGAGGTGTATATGAGGTCTCCAATGGTTCCCTTTTTCGCCATGTCGCTGATCACATGAAAGGCCATTGTACCGTTGTATCTGTGGTTGTGGTTAACCGCCAATACTTTTCCGGACTTTTTAGCTACTTCCACCATTTTCCAACACTCTTCTGCTGTGAGCGCCATGGGCTTTTCGGTAAGCACATGCTTGCCTGCTTCTAATCCCTTGATTACATACTCGCAGTGAAATTTCGGTGGAGTCAAGGTTAAAATTAAATCCACATTCTCCATGCCCAGCATCTGTTCGTAGGATTCACAGGCGATCGCTCCGTATTCTTTGGCAATTTCCTCTGTGCGTGGCCCATAGGTATCGTAAACAGCTACAATCTCATATTGATCCGCTAACTTCTGAATAAATGGAACATTATAGTCCAGTGCGCGGCCCAAGCCCGCAATGCCGACGTTTATCTTTTTCATTTTGGCACCTCTTTTCCTGTGATAAGTTCTTTTAAGTAGTCAAAGCTATCTTTGGCGCATTCCAGAGACGGTTTATCAAAGAAATCCTGCTCTACCA